>JBDSEW010000116.1:0-2878 GCA_039919825.1 Chitinophagales bacterium
ACAGTGCTCTTCAATCAAAAAATTGACAATGCATCACTGGTAATGACCAATATGATGGGACAACAGGTAAAAGCCATGAGTCTCACAAATTCTTCAACTCAGATAGATGTGTCAGATTTGGCTTTTGGAATCTATGTAGTGAATGTAATTAACGGTGGTAAGGCATTTACCCAGAAAGTTGCCATTCGTAAGTAGAAAAATAATTTTCATAAAGGAAAAGCTGTCACCAACCGTGACAGCTTTTTTTATGTTTCATCACGCATATCAAATTAATCTCCGGATTATCTCTTCCACCTTTCCAACCCAAATTACTTCAATAGCATATTTAGACACATCCAATCCTTTGCGATTGTATTTTGAAACAAAAATTTTCTGCAGTCCTAACTTATCCGCTTCGCTTATGCGTTGTTCGATGCGGTTCACAGCGCGTATTTCTCCTGACAAACCCACTTCTCCCGAAAAACAATAGCTGTTCGAGATCGGAACATCTTCATAGGAAGATAATAATGCAGCAACTACGGCCAGGTCGATGGCAGGATCTTCTACCCGAAGCCCACCGGCAATATTGAGGAACACATCTTTTACCCCGAAATGAAAACCACATCGTTTCTCCAGCACTGCCAGCAGCATGTTCATTCTGCGCAAATCAAAACCTGTAGAGGTCCGTTGCGGAGTACCATACACAGAGGGTGTTACCAGGGCCTGTGTTTCAATCAGCATTGGCCGGATACCTTCCATCATGGAAGCAATGGCAATACCGCTCACTGGTTCATCACGTTGTGTAATTAACAGTTCAGATGCATTCAGAACTTCGCGCATGCCGGTAGCCGTTAATTCATAAATTCCCAACTCTGAAGCAGATCCGTAGCGGTTTTTTATAGTACGCAGAATCCGGTAGGCATAATGACGGTCGCCTTCCAGTTGCAATACCGTATCCACCATGTGTTCGAGCACCTTTGGCCCGGCAAGTGTGCCCTCCTTGGTAATGTGCCCTATCAGGAATACGGGAGTGCCTGACTCTTTAGCATATCTTAAAAATTCGTTCGTGCACTCACGTACCTGTGAAACACTTCCGGCCGTCGCTTCTATCGAAGGCGTCTGCATGGTCTGAATGGAATCAATAATCAGCACGTCAGGTTCGAGGGCGGCAATCTGGAAGAATATATTTTCCGTGTTGGTTTCCGTAAGCACATAACATTCTGAATTTTCCTGCTGCAGGCGTTCTGCGCGCAGTTTAATTTGCTGCTCACTTTCTTCACCTGAGATATAAAGCACCTTTTTCCCTTTTAAGCGAAGGGCAAGTTGCAGTAAAAGGGTAGATTTCCCGAAGCCGGGTTCGCCACCAATTAGTACAATAGAACCCGCTACCAGCCCGCCACCCAATACACGGTTGATCTCCTCGTCGGGAGTTATGTATCGTTGATTGAGTTCATGGCTGATCTCATCAATTCGTTGCGGCCGCAGTTCCTTCAATCCACGTTCTTTTTTTCTCCATGGAGTAGCTCTTTTTTCTTTTTGGACTACCTCTTCCACATAGGTATTCCATTCTCCGCAGGAGGGGCATTTTCCAATCCATTTGGGAGATTGGGCGCCACAGTTTTGACATAGGAAAAGGGTCTTGATAGTTGCCATGATAAGGGAGTAAGATAGAGAGCAAAATAAATTTTTTTCTTTTAGCACAATCTAATTAGATTTACGCTATCAATTCGGGAACATTCCCATTCTAATCTTTTACTACCTTTTTAAACCCCCCTACAAATCAATGAGAAAATTATTACTGTTCACTGCTGTCATTGCAATGACAGCATCTTCTGCATTTGCACAGGAGCAAATTAAACGATGCAATACATCGGAGTACATGCAACAAATGTTCCTCGAAAATCCAGGTTACAAAGAGCAGTTGCAACAATTGGATGAGTTCACCAATGAATTCGTTAAGAATAACCCAACTGGAACACGTACAGTTGTTACGATTCCAGTTGTAGTGCACGTTGTTTATAACACCACTGCTGAAAACATTTCTGATGCGTTGGTTAATTCACAAATGGCGGTGTTGAATGAAGATTTCCGTCGTTTAAACGTTGATGCCAATGAAACTCCTGCCGTGTGGTTAGGTGTTGCGGCTGACTGCGAAATTAATTTCTGTCTTGCAGCACGTGACCCATCAGGCAATGCTACCAATGGTATCACACGTACTTCTACCACCAAAACATCTTTCTCTAATTCAGGAAACCCTGTGAAATTTGCTTCATCGGGCGGACATGATGTGTGGGATCGCACTAAATACCTGAATATCTGGGTTTGCGATCTTTCCGGCGGTTTACTCGGATATGCACAGTTTCCGGGCGGACCTGCTAATACCGATGGTGTTGTAATTGATTATCAATACACAGGCCTTTGTTCCAATTGTGCTCCTTACCAATACGGAAGATCAGCAACCCATGAAGTAGGCCATTGGTTAAATCTTTATCACATTTGGGGAGATGATGGAACGGGCTGTAATGGTTCTGACCAGGTAGCTGATACACCAAACCAGGCAGATGAAACGTACCAGTGTCCACTTCCAACCATACGCATCAGTTGTACCAACGGTCCTAATGGCGACATGTATTCCAACTATATGGATTACACCGATGACGGATGTATGAATATCTTTACTACTGGTCAGAAAACCAGGATGCAGGCACTGTTCAGTGGTGGTGGTTCACGCGTATCTCTTCTTACTTCAGATGGTTGCGTTCCTCCCGGTGGAGGTGGCACTTGCAATGTTCCTGCGAGTTTAAGTGCAACTGCAATCACAACTTCAACTGCCACCCTGAATTGGGCAGCTGCCACAGGTGCTCTGAGTTACAATATTCAATACAAGCCTACAAGCTCC
>JBDSEW010000147.1:0-2569 GCA_039919825.1 Chitinophagales bacterium
GCACAGTCATAGAGGCAGCAGTTTCCGCTGCAAGATTATCGAGTTCGGTAGTGGTAACACCGTCATAGATTCCCTCAATCACTTTCTTCGCAACCAGAATAGGTTCTACGTGTTCCTGGTCCAATCCATAACAGAGCTTTTCGATGCGGGCAGTGATCTTGTCGAACTTAACAGTTTCTGTTCTGCCATCTCTTTTTATTACAAACATCTTGCGGAAGATTGATTAAAGACTGAAGACTGAAGACTAAAGGACTAAAAGACTAAAGACTAAGAGACCAAGGACTAACTAACGACTAAGGACTAAGGACTCAAGACTAACGACTTTCTCACTACTCACTACTCACTACTCTCTACTCGCTACTCACTACTCTCTCAAAAATCCTCAATCAATGAAAAAGCACTGTCGCCCGAGAGTTCCATTTTCTTTTCATTACCCAGCACACCTTTCTTCTGGTAATCACCCACACGCTTCTCAAAGAAGTTGGTCTTTCCCTGCAATGAAATCATTTCCATGAAATCAAAAGGATTCGTCGCATTGTACAATTTAGGATAACCAAGTGCAACGATCCACCGGTCGGCCACAAACTCAATGTATTGCTTCATCAGCTTTGCATTCATACCAATAAGGTCCACTGGCAGTGCATCGCCAATAAATTCCTTTTCAATTTCCACGGCATCACCGATCATCTGGTATACCTGCTCTTTGGAAAGCTTGTTTTTTATCTTGCTGTAAAGCAGTGTTGCAAATTCACAATGCAATCCTTCATCGCGTGAAATGAGTTCATTGGAAAAAGTAAGTCCGGGCATTAAACCGCGTTTCTTCAGCCAGAAGATGGAACAAAAGCTTCCACTGAAGAAAATACCTTCCACCGCTGCAAAAGCGACGAGCCGCTCCATAAAGGTTCCGTTGGAAATCCATTTCAATGCCCATTCTGCTTTCCTCTTTACACAATCAACTGTTTCAATGGCATGAAATAACCGGTCCTTTTCTTTCACATCTTTTACATAAGTATCTATCAATAAAGCATAGGTTTCAGAATGTATATTTTCCATCATGATCTGGAAACCGTAAAAGCAACGTGCTTCGGGTATCTGTACCTCCTCCATAAAATTGGTGGCCAGGTTTTCATTCACAATGCCATCGCTTGCAGCAAAAAAGGCAAGCACATGCGTGATAAAATGTTTTTCATTCTTTGTAAGTGAATCCCAATCCTTCAGGTCCTGGTAAAGATCTATCTCTTCGGCTGTCCAAAAACTGGCTTCATGTTTCTTATACATTTCCCAGATATCGGGATATTTGATCGGTAGTAGTACAAAACGATCTTTATTTTCTCTCAAAAGCAATTCATCAGTTTGTTCTTTCATCAGGATTACACAGATTTTTTAGGGATAGAAATTATTTTGCTCCGGATCACCCGCAAGCAGCAGTTAAAAAGTGGATAGTTAGATTAGAGGAGTGAAAAAATCAACAAACCGCAAACACGTTACACCGGCAGTACTTTGTTAAGACAAGATTAAACTTGAATTCTTTTTTAATCAAACATTGGCGGCCGATTTTATGCACCTGAAAATGTGAATTGTACTTTTTCCGGATATGAAGTGTGGATATGATGAAACAATGCTCAAAAACACCCTTGAAGATCAATCATTTTGAGTGTGGATAGTTTTTAGGTGCGATATCAATGATCTTCTTATTGTTTGTAAAAAGGGTCGGCATGGTTAACTTTCCATTAACGGAATTAACATTGTGAAGCTAAATGCTTGCTTTCGGTGGTAAAGTCTACCCTCAACATATAGACATAGTGAGGCTTTTAAATTTCCCTATTTGATTTTCAGGTGTTTAGCCCTTTAATAATTCTGAGTACTACGAGGCTTGGGCTATCTAAAGTCTCGATAAGAATAATATACAGGAACAAAATAACTGGGAAGCTGCCGATGGAGAATCCGGAATTCATGATTCGAATACCATGTTGCTGGCAGTTTGGGTATGATATTCTTATTGTGAAGTAGCCTGTTTAGATGCAAAAACGCATTAAATTTTTTATCCCCCAAATCTTATTTCCTATGCCGTGTTGCGTTTCTTTTGCTGCGCACGAATAACTAAGTTCATTAACATATCTTTTTGCCCCAAAATTATTTCCAGACGCAATAAAACGTATCGCATTTTATATTTACAGTATCAAAAGGAGCTACTACATTTACAAAACTTGCCGCATAATTCCCTGAGACAGACTTCAGCAGAGTATCAACATGCACTGATAGTATATTGTTATTTGAATCGGATTCTAATATAGTATACTCATAAGCAGGCACATCCGAAAATGGAGCCTCTGGAGGGACACAACAGGTACCAAGATATATACAAAACATTTTTGTTACAGGAACACTGAATTGATGCAAAGTTCGATTTTGATCCCTTTTAGCATATTTTCCAAAATTTAGAGTCCAATATATTGCATCATCCGAAGAATAATTCATTGACATTGAAATCAAAGTATCCTCATATTCGAACAGATAAATACCAAAAGTTATACTCTCGGAATTCACTTTAACATCAGTAAAATAGTCA
>JBDSEW010000158.1:0-5015 GCA_039919825.1 Chitinophagales bacterium
ATTGGAAGCGCGTTTGGATAATACAGTGTTTCGTCTGGGAGTAGCTCCTACCCGTCGGGCTGCGCGCCAGTTGGTAGCACACAAACATATTACGGTAAATGGAAGAATTGCCGGTATTCCTTCACTCGTGCTCCGTGCCGGTGATGTGATCAGCATCAAGGAAAAATCAAAGGGCTTATCCGCGATTACGCAGGCATTGGGAAACCGCGAATCAAAATATCCCTGGCTCGAATGGAACAGCGATACTTTGAAAGGTATTTTTCTTGCTATGCCGGAAAAAGACCAGATACCGGAAAACATCCACGAGCAGCTGATCGTGGAATTGTATTCCAAGTAAGAAGGCGAATCGTGAATCTTTAGAATTCACCGTCTGCAATCAATTTTTAAACTTTAAACTCGAAACAAATAATGGCCTTACTCACATTTCAAAAGCCTGACAAGATCGTTCTGCAGAAAGCAACGGATTTTGAAGGTTTATTTGAATTCCGTCCGCTTGAACCTGGCTTTTGTGTTACCATTGGCAATGCATTGCGGAGAGTGCTTCTTTCTTCATTGGAAGGCTATGCCATCACTGCTGTCCGCATCAGCGGCGTAGATCACGAATTTTCAACCATAAAGGGTGTGATTGAAGATGTAACAGAAATTATCCTGAACATCAAACAAATCCGGTTCAAAAAAACCACCGATGAAGACCTGCAACAGGAGAAGATCCTGATTTCTTTAAAAAACAAGGATGATTTTCGTGCTGGTGATATAGAAAAAGCTTCCTCCAATTTCAGGATCATGAATCCTGACCTGGTGATTTGCAGAATGGAGCGCAGTGTTAAATTAGACATGGAAATCATCGTTCAGAAAGGACGCGGATATGTACCTGCTGAAGAGAATGAAGTAAAGGATGCTCCCATTGGAACCATTGCAACAGATGCGATCTTCACGCCGATTAAAAACGTGAAGTACGCTGTAGAGAATACACGTGTTGAGCAAAAGACCGATTACGAAAAGCTAATCATGGAAATTACAACGGATGGAACCATTCATCCCGAAGAAGCCATTAAGGAAGCTGCACGTATCCTCATTCAACACCTGATGCTGATCTCTGATGAGAACATTACTTTCGACAGCAAAGAGAAGAAAGAAGATGATGTAGTGGATGAACATATCCTTCACATGCGCAAGTTGCTGAAGACACCCCTGGAAGACCTGGATCTTTCGGTTCGCGCATATAATTGTTTGAAAGCAGCGAAGATCAGTTCACTTTCCGAACTGGTGAAATACGATACCAATGAGTTGCTGAAGTTCCGGAACTTCGGCCGTAAATCATTGATGGAAATTGAAGCGCTGATCAATGAAAAGGGGCTTCATTTCGGAATGGACCTTTCCAAGTTCAAGCTGGACGAATGATTTAAATGATGATAGCGATGGTTAAACCTTCAGATGCTTCAACCAGACCGGACCAGCAGCAACCATTTTTGAATACTTACAACGGAGTACAATCTCATGAGACACCAGAATAAAATTAATAAGCTCAGCAGAACCAGCCAGCATCGTGGAGCGATGTTAAGTAATATGGCTACTTCCCTGATCATGCACAAACATATTACTACCACCACTGCGAAGGCAAAAGTGTTGCGCAGGTACATTGAACCTTTATTAACGAGGGCTAAGCAAAACAGCACTCATAACCGGAGAATTGTATTTAGTGTTTTACGCAGCAAAGAGGCAGTAGATCAATTATTTGGTGAAGTGGCAGAAAAAATTGCCAATCGTCCCGGAGGCTATACAAGGATTATTAAGATTGGCACCCGTGCAGGTGATAATTCGGATATGGCATTGATTGAATTGGTGGATTATAGTCTGCTCAACGGAGCAACTTCCGCAACCGCTACAGCTACAGAAGTTGCTGCACCGAAGAAAAGGACGAGAAGAGGAAGTGCAAAACCAACTGGTGCCAAAACAGAATCAAAAGCTGTTGACACAAAAAAGAGTGAGAAGAAAACTTCAACCAAAACTACCAATACTCCTAAGATCCGCCAGCGTAAATCCGGAGGTGCATAATAATTAAGATGAAATTAATTTTACAAACGCCCGGTTCTGCTGAATGGGGCGTTTTTGTTTATGGTATGGTACTCTATTATTAATTCATCATCACAATTCGGGTTTCCCCATTTCTCCTTCCCACTTGCTTACAACAGCTGTTGCAACAGCGTTTCCAATCACGTTAGTACAGGCGCGCCCCATATCGAGCAGCCAGTCAATAGCAAGAAGCAAAGTGAGTCCTTCGGCTGGAATATGAAAGATCTGCAGCATGCTTGCTATAACTACAAGAGAAGCCCTGGGAACGCCAGCCATGCCCTTACTTGAAATGAGAAGGATCAGCATCATTGAAATTTGCTGTCCGAATGAAATCTCCATCCCGTATGCCTGTGCAATAGAAATAGTTGCAAAGATCATGTACAGGATAGAGCCATCGAGGTTAAATGAATAACCCAGCGGCAAAACAAAACTTACGATTCTGTTAGAGCAACCAAATCTTTCTAATCCTAAAATGGTTTTCGGCATTGCTGCTTCTGAGCTTGCTGTAGTGAAAGCCAGAAGCATCGGCTCGCGAACATGGGATAGCAGCGAAAAGAAATTAATGCGCATCACCAGGCAGATCAGGAAAAGAATGACGAAAACAAAAATGAGGAGCCCGAAGAAAAAGGAAAGAATGATCGTGAGATAACCTGAAAGTACGCTGAGTCCTTTTTCAGTAATCACGGCAGTGATGGCCCCAAATACACCCAACGGTGCAAGCTTCATTACGTATGCAGTTACCTTCAGCATTGCGTGAGAAACAGAATCAAAAAACTCAATAATTATTTTTCCCTTTTCATGAATGGCCGCTGTTGCAATTCCAAAGAACATTACAAAAATGATGATGGGAAGAATCTGATTGCGCGCCATAGAGTCAATTACACTCTCCGGAAAAATATGTGTGATAAATTCACGTGCATCGAATGATTTGGTTTCCATTCCATTGTTAGCTACCTGTTGCAGATTTAATGCTTTTCCGGGTTCCACAACATTTACAATGATTAACCCTACCACCATCGCCAGCAATGCTGCAAAAGTGAAATAGATGATGGTCTTAAGCCCGATTCTTCCAACTGTTTTGAAATCCCCGACTTTCGCAATTCCTACCAATAATAAAGAGAAGACAAGTGGTGCGATGATCATTTTAATAAGCCTGAGAAAGATGTCGCTGAAAATTTGAACTCCGTGGGCGAATGATTTCAGGTCTTCAGGATTTGAGTGCGTGCTTCGGTATGCTTGCCCGATAATAATTCCCAGCAGCATACCAATCATGATCTGCGTGGTAAGGTTGATTCTCTTCAGCATAAAAAAAGTTGGGTTCGGCTCGGAAACTACTTATAATTTTTTTAAAAACGGGGAATGAGCCGGAACAGTTGGAAGAGCTTCTTTATGATTGCGGTGAGTCAACTCAAAGGTAAACTCAGAAATAGCCAGGGAATCAAGTCAATCACCAGTCATAAATAAAAAAAGCGTCCGGAGACGCTATGGATTTTATGATGATGAAGTGTCGCTGGCTAATTTTGTGATATGTTTCCGGAGCCTGAAATATCCTTACGCATTGCTTTTGGCATTCCATGATACCTGATATCGCCACTGCCACTCAATTGTGCGTTTAATGTTTCACTGGAACCCACCTCAATATCTCCTGAGCCGGTATTTGCTGCTGAAATGGAACCACCATTCAAATCACCGGCTGAAATACTGCCCGAACCATTATTTTCAAGCAATACTTCTGATGCCATACCATTCACGTGGCGAATACTTCCTGAACCGTTGTTTTGCATCCACAATTTACCAGCAGCCACTCCTGATAATTTTATGTCACCTGATCCATCCAGAGAAACTGAGACCAGATTTCCGGTTACATTTTCACACTCGTAGCCTCCTGAACCACGGATTTCAATCAATGTACTTTCGGAGGTAGCCTTTTTTTGAACAATTCCTCCTGAGCCTTCCAATTGTATATTCAGCTTACCCGCTGCAACATCCATTAGTTTAATACCTCCTGATCCTTCAACAACAGCAGACAGGAAATTGGTGGTGATGTTCGTTTGAGCAATGATACTACCAGAGCCCTTTACCTCCAAACCATTAGGCTTGGGTAAGCTCACATAAATTTTAATAGCAGGCGTAATACCCACAGTGTATTTGTTTTTATTTTCAATCATCAACGTGTTTTCGAAGACTTCAGTAGTAATCTTATTGATAATTTCAGCGGGAGCTTCAACCAGTACGCTGAACTGGTCACCTTGTTTAACATAAACGGTTCCACTCATTTTCAATTCGATAAAGCTAAAATTTGAGAGTGTGCGGGTTTGTGAAGCACTTTTTCCGGAGGTAATTTGTTGCGCCTGCCCTTCAATTAAAGAAATAAAGAGCAGTAAAATTACTGTTCCAGAAGCCAATAGATTTTTCATGGTTGGGTTGGTTTTATTGAAGGTGGTTGTAAAAATAGAAATGTTTAACGCTGGCTCACATTTCCTGAACCAACAATGTTCTTCTTTACGCTGGCCGGGTTGCCTTTATAGAGAATTTCCCCGCTGCCGGTAATGTTCGCATCGATTGATTCTGCTGAACCCGCAGCTATGTTACCGGAACCTGTAGTGGAGGCACTTGCTTTTTTGCATTGAAGGTTTTCTGCATTGATATTTCCGGAACCATTCACCGCAAATGTTACACTGTTTGCATTCCCCGTGATTTCCAGGATACTGCCCGAACCATTTATTTCTGCAGAAAGGGTTGCAACGGTAATTTTTTTTATTCGCATATCACCTGAACCATTCACTTCAAGATTGAGGTGCTCTGTATTAATATCCGTAAGTGCCGTAATATTACCCGATCCATTTAGTTCCAACCCGTTTATAGCAGGGAGTTGTATAAAAATACGGAAGTTATTGTCGTTTGAGCTTTTCCTTTTGCTATCCTTGAATTTAATTACCAGC
>JBDSEW010000192.1:0-3587 GCA_039919825.1 Chitinophagales bacterium
GCGATTCTTTTTTTATGTTTAGGGAGGAAGAAAAATTCTCCAGCGCTTTGGCATAGTCGCCGAGGCGCAGGTGGATCAACCCGATATTATTGAGCGCATTGCTCATTCCCCATTTGTCACCTGCATCCTTATAGTTTTGCCAGGCATAACCAAGGTTGATGAATGCGTTTTCATAATCTGCAAGATTGAAATAGGCAAGGCCTGTGCAGAAATAGCTGCGTGCTTTTCCCAACGTGAAATTTATAGACGCTGCAAATTCAAGTGCCTTTTTCGATTCTTCCAGTGATGCAGACGGGTTGGAATTCCGCAACTCCATCGCCAGGTCGATCAGCAGGCTGCACTTGTGTTTCGGAGAGCGTGCAACTGCGAATTGATCCTTCAGTTTCCTGACCTTTTCTTCACCGCTAATATTCATGGCATGGAAAAAAGTGATTAAATATAACTTAAATGATACTGATAAATGCTCTTTTTTACTGATACGGTTTTGGCGGCTATTAAAACCTTGCATCGGGGATTGCTGTTTCAAAATCTCATAGGTTTGAAAAAACCTTATGATGACTTTTGAGATCACCTTGCCACCATCACAGGTAGGGTCACCGAATATTGCTTCGATAGCGCTTTCAGGTAATACATTCCAGCGTCCAGTGAATGAATATTCAATATAGTTTCCTCTTCCTCAATTTTTAGATTCATCATAGCCTTACCCTGCAAACTGAAAAGAGTAGCATGCATTTCACCGGGAAATAGGTCTTTCACTGCAATCACCAGCAGATCTGATGCAGGCATTGGATATACAGACATAACAGGTAAGTTAATTTCCGGAGCCGGGCCAGTAGCAATATTCGTGCAATCGGTCAATCCTTCGCGGCCCTCAAAGTGAAAGTTGTCGAGGTGCGTGGCACCACCATACCGTGCACTGGTGATCGAAACCTGTATGGAAGTATCCACCGCCAGCACCTCATCGTTGAAACTTCCGCTGCTGGAATTTACCAGCTCAGGATCGGAGGTTCCTCCAACTCCAAGATCAAATACAGATGCTGTCAGTTGTATCTGCTGAACGGTGGAAAAGATAACCATCAGGTCATACCGGTACCAGTGATTCGTATACAGAGTAAGAGGTGGGTAAGGATTGTTGTTCCACGAATAAGAGAGCAATTCAATTTTCTTGTTTCCCGAAACAGAAGCAATGATGTAATGATTGTAATCAGACTGTGGCCGCAGAAATATGGAAAGGGCCCGCTGGAAACTATTGGGATGAATAAATGCAGAATCGTATTTGAAGCTGATGGAAGTGAATGTGGTATCGCCAATATTGGGTTTATACCTGCTGCAATAAATGGCATTGTCATTTCCCCACGAACTGGAATCAGGTGTAATCACACTGCCTCCGGTAATACCTTCAGTTTCAATTTGCGACATGCCATAACCACCGCTGAAATGATTGATGAAATCATTATTAGCGGCATCAACGTAATAATCAAAATCCACTTCTTCTGTCACAACCTGCGCGTGGGAGAATGCGATGAACAAAAGAAAACACGGGAAAAAAGTAAGACTCCGGATCATAGTTATTGATTGAGGGGGTAAAGGTTCATTTGTAAAAATAGGAGATCTGAAAATAGGAACTAAAAGATCGTCGGGCTTTTCATATCCAAATCGGTATATTATCACATTATCGAAATCTTCTTTAACTTTCTGAAATTCCTGTCAACCACACCCATGTTTCTACCTTAATCCGTATGACGGAGAGACTCATCTACGAAAGCAAGAAGTCCAAGATCTACCTCCAGGACGAAAGTGAATGGGACAAACCTGTATTGTTGAAAGTATTGAACTACGAATTTCCGGCACCCATTGATATTGCGCAGTTCTACAACGAATATGAGATGCTGGAGGACTTGAACATGCCGGGCATCCGCAATGTCCTGAAGCGAACAAAAGCTAAAAACCGCCATGCCATTTTCCTGGAATGGATAGAAGCCCCAACTTTAAGCGAAGCTTTTAAAAATAAGCAGGGTGACATCATTGATTTTCTCTACATCGCCATTGCCATTGCACAGGCAGTAGGGGAGATCCATCGCAATAACATCATCCACAAGGATATTACTCCTTTCAATATATTGGTAAACCTGCAAAAGCGGGAAGTAAAACTGATCGATTTTGGCATCTCTTCAAAGATCGACCTGAAACAAACCAATCTTGGGAATCCCGAGCGGTTAGAAGGGACATTGGCCTACAACTCCCCGGAACAAACAGGCCGCATGAACAGAGTAGTGGATTACCGCACCGATCTTTATTCGATGGGAGTGGTGTTTTATGAAATGCTTACCGGCCAGCTTCCGTTTCCGGTGAACGATGCAATGGAACTGGTGCACAGCCATATTGCGCAAATTCCAAAACCATGTTGCCTGGTCAATACATCTGTACCGAAACCAATTTCCGACATCATAAATATTTTGATGGCAAAAAATGCAGAAGACCGGTATCAATCTGCATTCGGTGTAAAGCATGACCTTGAGATTTGTCTTTCGCAATATGAATCAAGGCGGAAAGTAGAAGATTTTCAATACCGCCAAAACGACTTTTCCGGAAAGTTCCAGATTCCCCAAAAGTTGTATGGACGTGAAAAGGAAATTGCTTTGCTACTGGAAGCATTTGAAAGATGCGCAGAAGGAAACCTTGAACTGATTTTGGTTGCGGGTTATTCAGGCACCGGCAAATCGGCATTGGTTCGCGAGGTGCACAAACCCATCACGAAAAAGCACGGGTATTTTATTGAAGGTAAATATGATCAGTTTCAGCGTGCAGTACCTTACTATGCTATTCTACAGGCTTTCCGCGAATTTGTAAATATCCTGCTCACCGAAAGAGAAGAAACGCTCAGTAAGCTGAGAACAGAAATCCAGGAAGCAGTAGGTGCCGAGGGAAAAGTGCTGACAGAGGTGATTCCCAACCTGGAATTCATCATCGGCAAGCAGCCTGATGTGCCGGTTATTGGCGGATCTGAATCACAAAACCGGTTTAATTATGTATTCAGGAAATTTGTAAACGTAATTTCTGCCAGCGAACACCCGCTGATACTCTTTATCGACGATTTGCAATGGGCCGATTCTGCCTCCATCAGTTTGTTGAATGTCTTAATTACTGATAAACACAACGGACATTTTCTCTGTATTGGAGCCTATCGCAACAATGAGGTAAATGCTTCGCATCCCTTTATTATTGCGAAGGAAGAAATGGAGGTGAAGGGATCGCGCATCAGCACCATTACCATTGGTAATCTTTCAAAAGAAAATGTGAATGACCTGATTGCTGAATCAGTTGGAGCGGAAAACGAAACCACTCTGGAACTTACGGAATTAGTGTATGAAAAAACGCAGGGCAACGCCTTCTTTGTAAACCAGTTTTTGAAATCACTGTACCAGGAAAAACTGCTCACCTTCGATTTTGAAAGCCATACCTGGAAATGGAACGTACAGCGCGTTAAGGAGCAAAACATCACAGATAATGTAGTGGAACTGATGGCAAGAAAAATTCTTCGCCTGCCGGAGCCAACGCAAAGAGCCATGAAGTTTGCAGCCTGCATC
>JBDSEW010000194.1:0-3502 GCA_039919825.1 Chitinophagales bacterium
TTTGGATTGTGTTGAATATAGTCCTGGTGATAACCTTCTGCCTCATAAAAAACAGTAAATGGAACCACCTGTGCAGCAATGGCAGCACTATATTTTCCTGATGCATTCAATTGACTGATGTAATCATTGGTAAGTTTTTTCTCCTGGTCATTCCTGTAAAAAACGACGGTGCGGTATTGAGTTCCGTGATCTGGTCCCTGGCCATTAACCTGTGTTGGGTCCTGCGAAGCGAAAAATACTTTCAATAATGTTGGATAGTCTATAATAGTAGAATCGTAGTAAACCGTTACCGATTCTGCATGACCTGTTGATCCTCCACCTACTTCTTCATAGGTCGGATTTTTACCTGGTCCGCCTGCGTATCCTGAAATGGCTTCCTGCACGCCTTTCACGCTTTCAAAAACACCTTCCACACACCAGAAACATCCGGCTGCAAAGGTAGCCTGGTGGTATTGAGCGAGCGCTTCCGGTGAAATGCTGTTTTGCGCCGGCATGGTTTCTTCTGCCTGTGCAATGGTTTTGCTTTTTTCAGCGCACGATGATAAACTGATCATCAGCATAGCAGCAAGCAGTAATCCCTGGATGAATTTCATTGAAATGATTTTTTGTTGTATTTAAAATTACGAAATGCAGGCAAAGATAGATGTTGCATGGTTATGATTTGTCAGGAGGGCGACATGCTGAGTCATTTCATTTTCATGATGTGAAACGGAAAGGAGCTTAATCTCTTTTAATGCATACAACAATTCTGGAGAGTTGCAATTGAACCTTTGATTTAAACGGATCATAAAAATCAAACTATAAATAAATGTTTTATATGACTTCTCGTAGGGTAAAGTATAATCATGTATATGGTTTATCACAAAAAGATTCCAACAAGAGCTGAAAATTCTGGTTGCAATTCGTTCGTATTGTTTTCAATTTTGATCTGTTATTGAAGGGGAGTGATCACGTTTTACAACTGCCATAGCGTGTATGAGGTGTTCAGTGTTATGTCGATACAAATTCACTGGAAACTTAATCTTCATCACAATTCGACTTTAATACGATTCCGGTTAAGAGGATTTTTGTATCCGTAAAAAACACGATTATGGAAACGCTACGAATCCAATCCCGCACGGCAATACTATTAGTTATGATTCTTGTTACGTTGCAGGCGAGTGCTCAAATTCCTGACTGGAGTTCGCAGGTTGCTTCAATTATTTACAACCATTGTTCCACCTGTCACCATGAAGGAGGAATTGCGCCGTTTCCTTTAATGTCGTATGACGATGCTGTAAATAATGCATGGTCTATCCAGGCAGATGTAAATGCTCACAAAATGCCACCGTGGCCTCCGGATGCTTCTTACAATCATTTTCGAAGTGAAAAGATCCTTGAGCAGGAGGAAACAGACATCATCAACAATTGGGTGAATGGAAATACACCTGCTGGTAATTTAGCAGAAGCTCCAGCACCTCCTGTGTTCAATGGCAATTCTTTGATGACTTCCATTGATGATGTACTTGTTGCTCCTGCCTATAAGATCAAAAAAAATAAAGACGAGTACCGGAGTTTTGTAATTCATTCCAACTATACGGAAACACGATATCTGAACCAGGTGGAATTTATTCCGGGTAATTCGTCTGTGGTGCATCATATTTTCCTGTTACAGGATACTTCCGATTATTCGAATAACAAAGATCTCGCGGATCCCGGGCCGGGATACAATGGCGGAGGTTTTGGCGATGTGGGTCCGAGTGCGGAAATGCTTTGTGGCTGGATACCTGGAAGTGATATGATCACTTTACCTGTTAACATGGGTTTTGTAGTACCTCCAGGTGCAGATTTTGTTTTGTCTTTTCACTATGCACCTGGTAGCAAAGATGAGGTGGACAGCACAAAAGTGAACCTGCATTTTAGTACAGATCCCAATGTAAGGAAAGTCAGGAATGAACGACTGCTTTCCTGGTTTAAGAATTCATTGATCAATCCGCCATTTCTTATTCCTGCCAATGAGATAAAAACATTTTATAACCATTCTAAGCTTTTTGAAACAGACCAATCCATCATAGCGGTTCAACCGCACATGCACCTGATCGGAAAATCTTATAAAGTATTTATGGTTACAGCACCAGGCGATACTACTAATCTCATCTATATTCCCAACTGGAATTTTTACTGGCAGCTCAATTATTTTTTTACGAAGGTGATTAAGTTCCCCGCCAACACGCAGATTTTTGGAAGTGCGGTGTATGACAACACCATCTATAATCCATTCAACCCGAGCAATCCGCCTGAAGAAGTAAGGGCCGGAGAAAGTACGTTTGATGAGATGATGGGTTGCCGTTTTTCAATACTTGATTACCAGCCGGGTGATGAAAATATGATCCTCGATACTGCCTTTTATGAATCGGTGGAACAAGGTAATGACATTATACTCGCTGTAAATATTGCGCCCAATCCAGCTACCGATAAAATTAATGCCATGGCAATAATTCCGGAGCATGAAGTGACCTGGAAGTTGTTGAACGAAACCGGAATAGTTATAAAACAAAAACAGGAAATAAATATTCCCAATGGTGTGTATCCTGTTGAAATAACAGTATCGGATCTTGACTCCGGAATTTATTTTCTACTGGTTTCTTCAGGAGAAAAAAGGTGTGTGAAAAAAATAGTGGTGCTGCATTGAACAAATGGATTACTGAATTTTCACATCGTTCGCTATGTAAAACACTGCTTAAATTTTTGACACAGTTTCACTTTTCTCCTGATAAGAAGTTATTCTTCCCTGTTCAGTGTATTTAATTAGTTATAAATTCTCCTGTAATGGACATTTGGTGAAACAAAAACAAAATACACATGAAAACAATCACAAAATTACTTGCAGTACCTGCATTGCTGGTCTGCATCATGATGGTAACTAGTTGTACCAAAGACCAGGTGACACCCGGCATTCTGGACACTGATTTTGGTGCAGATGAAATTAGCATGAAGCAGCCCGATCCTGGTACCTACACAATTTTTAAATTCATTGATACCGGTGGTGATGAAACTGCGCAGTTCAACGGTTACACATTTCAATTTCAGGCGACGGGTGCCCTTATTGCAACCACAGGAACCGGACAGGTTTTTAATGGTAGCTGGGATCTTAATTCAGCAGAAACTGTAATGACCATCAACATTTCCGGCAATGCTGCCCTGAATGATCTTGATGATGATGATTGGAGTGTTGTTAGGATCACCAACAAAACCATTAAGATCAAAGCCAATGGTCCTGATGTAGTAGTTTGGAAAAAGATCTAAACTTTTTTTAAGCATGGGAAAAAAGCTGGATGAATGCATCCAGCTTTTTTTTGACATTTTATTTTGCTTGCACAATACATACTGACTTTAAGAGCCTGTTAGGATTTGATCTAAATTAAATTTTACGAAGACATTTTCAAACAAAATAATGATCATAGATGAGAGCGGGGAGGAAGTCCTTCCCTTGCGCCACCGCTAAAGCTAAGGCGGCACGCGG
>JBDSEW010000196.1:0-7732 GCA_039919825.1 Chitinophagales bacterium
ACTATTGCTTCGGATTTTTCAGTAACAGACACTTTTAAAACCAGGCCAATGAAAGTTGCCGAAAATGTGATAGACGATGAGATGGAAATCGTTGTTTATCCAAACCCCGCAAGCGATTTTTTTACTATTGAACTGATTCATGAAGGAAATGCCACCATAATAGTTAGCACTGTTTTAGCAGAAATAGTGTATGAAAGAAACCTGGTTTCGGATGACACCGGAAAATTGGAAGTAAATGCGGCTGAATGGAAACCAGGGTTATATTTTGTAACGGTGAAAGATAAAGCAAGCCTTCAAACAAAAAAGATAACAATAGATTAAGGAGCTAATCGCCAGAGGATGCAAATATCAAGGACTTAGTTAACCTGCAGGCTGAGGTTTTCTTTTAATAGATCAACGCTCCATCCTCTTAAAAAGTAATTCGAATAAATGACTTCACGAACCAGTCATTACTATCTTTTAGCAACGGTTGTTGATGAATTATTCTCATGTCCCGGTCAGACTTGCAGAACCAACTTCCAATTCTATTTTTACCTCATCCTGCAGAAATAAGTCGCTGTCACTCGCCGTTTGGAGCGCCCGCTTCCATCTATTATTTGATATAATAGCATCCGCTTAACATTTTTCCATTTTTAAATAGGATTTTATTCCGTGATATAATTCATGAAATAAAATATTCATCCTCTAAGGTGGTTTCTGTATACTGTCTTTAGCTATAGTACACATTTGTCGAACCCCGAAAAAAAGTGCGTGACCAACTTTGCCACATTTACTTTTATTGACGGCAGGTAGCGGACAAACCTGAACTCTCAATGTGGTAACCTTGGTTTAAAAAATCCATTGCATATTTGTCGAATACACGGAAAGTGCGCCGGTGCTGTTTTAAAAGCCCAGTAACTTCTGGTTAATGGTTTTTACTACCGCCTCCGTCATGGAAGATACATGAAGCTTGTCGTAAATTTTTTTGGAATGGGTGCGCACCGTTTCATAAGTAATCCCCATTTGCCCGGCGATCATTTTATAGGATAATCCATTTACGAGATGTGTCAATACTTCTTTTTCGCGTGGGCTTAAATGATACTCCTCCTTTTTAGGAAGTGATTCATTTCGTTGAAAATGCTGCATTACTTTTCGTGCAATGGAGGGTGTCATCGGTGCGCCACCTTCATACACTTCCAGGATGGCTTCGAGCAAACGTGCCGGTGGTGTATTTTTCAGGAGGTAACCTACAGCTCCTGCGCAGAGTGATTCAAACACTTTATCCTGGTTGTCGAAAACCGTGAGCATGATAATAGGCAGCGAAGAAAAGTGCGAATGAATTTTCTGTACGGCCTCAATACCCGTTACCTCCGGCATGTCAATGTCCATCAGCACTACATCCGGTGGATCAGCTTCCAGCACTTCAATGCAGCAAGTAGCATCTGCATAACTTCCAATCAGTGAAAACGCCGGGTTACTGTCAATTAGCAATGAAATAGCTTCGCGAATAGAATTGCTGTCATCAAAAACTACTACCCTGATGGTGTTCATTCCGCAAAAGTGTGTTCAAAATTTAGTAATAACAATCCCGCAATCGGGGGATACGCATGCTATGATGCAAATTCCTTTTCTAATTCTTCGTCTTTTTTTTAAAATGGACACTAAACCTATCCTCTCGATCCTTGTGTCTTTATGTCTTAGCAGCAATATATTTTTGCTGCAAAGGCACCCGTCTTCCACATCATCATTTTATTTGCTCAGGGCAAATTTTTTGTTTCATAATTTTGCAAACTGCAAACTGATAAGGGTTCCGGTAACAACATTAGAGTCAATACTTATTTCCGCGTCAATTTCTTTGGCGCGAAATCTCATATTCTTCAACCCATTGCCATTGTAACTTTTCACTTCCTTTACTTCAAATCCCTTCCCGTTGTCTGCAATTTCCAGCAGAATTTTTTTCCCTGTATCGCGAATGGAAATTTCTACCTGCGTGCATTCCGCATACTTCACAATGTTGTACAACGCTTCTTTAAAGACCATGAAAACGTTTTTTCGCTGTTCCATGTTCAGCTTGATCTTTTTCAATTTTTCATCTGCATAAAATTTCAACCGTATGTCCTGCATCGAAAGCACATCGGATGCCAGTGCCTGCATGCGAGCAGTTAGCTGCTCTACAGAATCGTTCTCAGGATTTACGGACCACACGATGTCGCTCATCGTTTCAATCATGTTGCGTGAATTCTCGCCTATTTTTTCAATTACTTTCTGAGAAGCACTCACATTGTTATTGTCCAATTGCTGTTTGGCAGCTTCACTAAAGAAAGAAATACTGCCCAGTGTGGAACCGATATCATCGTGCAGGTCGCGTGCAATTTTATTGCGGATGTGCTGCAGCTTAAGCAACTGGTTTACCCTGTACCTGTAAATTCCATAAAGTGCTGAAACAATCGCTAGAACCATTAATAGATAAAACCACCACATCCGCCACCATGGTGGATCAATACTGATTTCTAATGCTGCTCCTTCTTCATTCCACACTCCATCGTTGTTGGATGCTTTTACCTGCAGGGTATATTTGCCCGGAGGGATGTTGGTATAGGTAACCTGGTTGTTGTAGCTGCTTTGAATCCAGTCCTTATCAAAATTTTCCAGGCGGTAACTGAACTGGTTGGCACCAGCATTGGTAAAATTCAGTGCCGCCATTTCAAAGGAAATAAAGTTCTGGTTGTAACTGAGGTGAATGCTGCGCTTCAACAAAAGTGAATCTGCCGGCTGATCAAGTATTTTGAAATGTGTAATAAAAACCGGTGGTGCCAGCAGATTGCGTTTCACTTCTTCGGGCCTGAAGCGAATGCAAAACCCATTTCCGCCCGCATACAGGTAACCTTTATCGTCCTGGTAAAAATATCCTGCCACACCTTCTTCCGGAATACCATACACCTGGTCGTACCTGAAAAAAATTTTCGTTTTCATATCAAAAAAATCAATACCACCGGCAGCAATGATCCAGAGATTACCATTTTTATCTTTTGCAATTCCTTCGAGGCTCTGGTGGTTCGAATTGAAATGGGTGAAGGTTTTAACCGGATCACCCGGATTAAACAAATACAGTCCACTTCCTTTCGTGGTGATCCAAAAGGTGCCATCGTCATTTTCCACCATGTCAAAAACATCATTGCTTCGCAAAGAATAATATTTATCACTTCGATTAAAGGTAGTGCCGTTAAACCTTCCAAAGCTATCCATCACACGGGTGGCAACACTGGGATTTTTCTTCCATAAACTATCATCCAGCGAAAAGTAAGTGCTGGTAATGTCAGTAACCAGTCCCATGGATGCACCAATCATCCAAACCCTTCCTTTACTGTCAACCAGTATTTTCCTGATAAGATTTTGCAATTCGGGCAACGTGCCTATAAGGCCAATACCTCCGTGTAAGGTATTGCGATCGAAGAGACAGATGCCATGACCATAAGCCGAAACCCATAGCACTGTATCATTCATGAATACAGCCTCGGCAATGGCGTTTACACTGGAAGACCCAATATCAAAAAAATCGAAATAGTGGAAATTCTGGGAAAAGGAATTGACAGTTTTAAGAGTAAGTTTTTTACTGTCAAATACAAACATAGAACTTTGTGTGCCGAGGTAAATGATGCCCCTGCTATCGCGAAAAATTTTGTTGATATTCAACAATTGGTTCTTATAGGCGAATGTTTTCAGAAAAAAATTATCGCTGTTTTTGGTCTTAATCAGCAAGCCGGCCTTCGTTCCGATGTACAGTGTCTCCTCATTATCGATCAGAAAATCCATCACCTTCAGGTTTAATCCCGTTGTTAACTTGTCTGCCAGGTTCACCACTTTAAAAGGATTCAGCAACGGATCATACACATGAACACCTGCATCTGTGCCCACCCACATACGATTACTCCTGTCGCGATAGATGGCATAAACTCTTGAACCTTTTAAGCCCTGTGCATCCTCTTTCCAAAAAGGAGAATAAAACGATTTTTTTGTAACCGGGTCAAACAGGTAGAGATCTCCTGATTTCATCCCAAGCCACAGCATGCCCTGCTGATCCTGGCTGATAGCATGAAGTTCATTTCCAGAAAATGTAAATGGCTTTCCGGTTTCAAATAAATACTGTTCAAGCGTATCCCCTCTTAAACTATAACGGTAAAGCCCATTGTCCCATCCTCCACACCAGATCTCATTGTTAGCCGCACAATAAATTTTAGTAATGGTGTAACCGGGATAAAGAAATTTCGGACTACGTTTGGAAACACTTGTGTATGGCCCATTAACATCCTTATAGTTTAGCGAAGAGCCTATAGCACCAAAATAGATCCTGCCTTTATGGTCACTTATAATATCATTGACCGTAGGTTTCGCTATCAGGCTTTCATGTCCAAGAAATTTGAAAGAATCTGTTTGCAGGTTAAGACGGTAAAGGCCCACCTTTTCAACACCTGCCCATACCTGCTGCTGTGAATCGATGGCAACGGAAATAATATTGGGCGTAAAATTCAACACGTTATCACTTCTCTGAAATGAATGAGTTTTGAATCCGTTTGTCCTGAAATCATAACTACACAAACCACCGTCTGTGGTTCCTATCCAGATGATTCCATTGTTATCTTCAGCCAGGTCATTAATTACGTTGCCGGAAACAGAAAATATATCAACGGGATCATGTTTGAAAGTGATGAAGTTTCTGCCATCGAACCTGTTTAATCCATCCTGTGTGCCAAACCAAATAAATCCACGGCTATCCTGGAGTATGCTGGTGACAGTGTTCGAAGAAAGTCCGTCGGAGGTGGTATAGCGGTTAAAACGTAATGCCGGTAGCGATTGAGCGCATAAATTATGAATACACAACAAAAGTGTGATGCAGGAAAGCGTATAATAAGTGATCCGGTATTTCAGCTCGTTACAGATTTACAGATCAAAAGATAAGTTACCTGCTTCATTAAATCAAATAAGCAGCAACATTTCACCTCACGGAAATTTATCATCAACTTTGTTTCGGCTTATACTTCATCATGATAACTATTGAAAGAATAAAGCAACTGTCGAACGCAATAAAGCAGGAGGTGATTGATATTCGCCGTCACCTGCATGCACATCCCGAGTTGTCTTTCCAGGAAAAAGAAACATCGGCATTCATTGCTTCCAAACTAACAGAGTGGGATATTAAACATCAAAGCCACATTGCGGGAACGGGTATTGTTGCACTTATCAAAGGAAGAAATCCGGAAAAAAAAGTAGTGGCCCTGCGTGCTGACATGGATGCATTGCCCATCACAGAAAAAAATGAGGTGTATTATAAATCACAGAATGAAGGTGTGATGCATGCCTGCGGTCATGATGTGCATTCTTCATCGCTGCTGGGTACTGCAAAAATGCTGTCGGCATTAACCGACGAATTTGAAGGCACCTTCAAGCTGATCTTTCAACCAGGAGAAGAAAAATTGCCGGGTGGAGCCTCACTTATGATTAAGGAAGGTGCTTTGGAACATCCAAAACCGGATGCTATTATTGGACAGCATGTATTTACCCAGTTACCTGTTGGCAAAGCTGGTTTTTTTGCAGGTAAGTACATGGCTTCTTCAGACGAGCTATACATTACTGTAAAGGGGAAAGGTGGCCATGCAGCCGTTCCTTCCGGAGTCGTTAACCCATTGTATATAGCTGCAAAGTTATTGGGGGTACTGCAAAATCTTGCAGAAGAATTTTCGAAGGCCATCATTCCTACTGTTCTTGCTTTCGGAAAAATTACCGGTGCCGGCGCCACCAACGTAATTCCTGATGAAGTGAAAATAGAAGGCACTTTTCGAACCATGGATGAGAAATGGCGATTCGGGATTCATGAACAATTAAAGAAACTCATTCAGGATTTTTCCGGCAACACTGATGGCAGCGTTGAAATAGAGATAAGGGTTGGATATCCTTGTTTAGTAAATGATGAAACGATCACGAACCGTTCTTTTCAATATGCAGTTCAATACCTCGGTACAGAAAATACCATTCAATTGGGTATCTGGATGGCCTCCGAAGATTTTGCATTTTACTCGCAGCAAATTCCAGCCTGCTTCTACCGCATTGGTACCGGCAATCCCGGGAAGAACATTGTATCACCGGTGCATACTCCTACTTTTTCAATAGATGAAGATGCCCTGGAAATTTCTACAGGGCTGATGGCATGGCTGGCGTTAAGTTTATTAAAAGAATAATGAGTTCAACATGCATAAAAAATTTCGGCTGCCTAACAGATCGTTACTGCAGCTGAAATTCAGATTATAGCTGTATGTTTTAGATTTCCAAAGGCCAGCAAACTGGAATCAAAAATAAAAGTATCGCCATTAATATTACCGTTAGCAGTCCACCCACTTTCATAAAATCTCCAAACTTGTATTTACCTGGCCCATATACAAAAATGCAGGAAGGTTCAAACGGAGTGATGAGAGAAATCGATGCTGCAAGCATTACCGTGATGGCAAAAGTTCTCGGATTTGCACCCATCGTATTTGTAGTTTCCAGCGCTACGGGTAAAACTACCAAATCTGCTGCTGCATTCGACATGGGTTGAGTGAGCAAAACAGTAAGCACCATGAATCCACCTAAAATACCGACTACGCCGAGTGAATTGAAAATATCGACAATGCCTTAGGCAAGAAATTTATCCGTTCCGGTCTTTGTCATAGCGGTTCCGAAGGCACTCATTCCCGCAATCAGGATCAGTCACCGCCAGTCAATATTTTCATAGGCCTTTTGAAGGTTAATACCTTTAAAGAAAACCGTTAAGATCGCAGCAATCTAAAATGCGATAGACAATGGCATAATTTCGGATGAACCTACCAGGATTGCTGCCAGGAAAAAGCCCAATGTGAGAAATCCCCGGCGGCGTTTCTTGAGATTTCGTTTGTGCTAAACGAGTGTGATCAGGTTATGATCGCCGGAAAATCCATTCATTCGCTGCCGCGAACCCTGAACAAGGAGCAAATCACCTATTTCCAGCTTAATGTCTTCAATCTGATCAAACAGATTCTCACCTGAACGGTGAATTGCAATAGGTACGATACCATACTTTTGCCGAAAATCACTTTCTTTAATGCGGTTGCCTACAAATTCTGAATGGGGGTATCAAAACTTCCTGCAACTTTAGGTCTTCTCCATTTTTGTAAAAATCTTTCGTATCGGTAAGCAATTCCAAACCAATGGTATTCCTTATTTTTATCAGGTTATCAGCCTTTCCCTCTACCATCAATACATCGCCCTTTCAAGCGTAGCAAAGTTTCCGGGGTGAAACTTTTCCTACCATTCCAAGAACAGAAAACCCGGATTGTGCAAGTGTTGACTTGCTTACTGATTGGCCAACCAGCGTAGAATCCTTTTGAATCACCAGTTCGCTCAGGTAATCACGCAATTGGTAATCTTCCTGTAGTTCCATGATCTCGCGGTTGGGTAATAATCGCTTGCTAATGGTCATCATATATACTACGGTAACCACTAATAATATAGCACCAACGGCTGAAAACTCAAACATATTGAGCGGATCCATATTCATGGTTTTCAGGTATCCGCTTACCGCAATATTGGTTGAAGTACCGATAAGCGTGCACGTACCCCCAATAATTGAGGCAAAGCAACCGGCATCAGGAATTTGGAAGCACTGAATTCTGCCCTCTCTGAGATACTCCTGACAGGGTTGATCATCAGGGAAGTAGCAGTATTGTTCATGAGTACTTATTAA
>JBDSEW010000215.1:0-6537 GCA_039919825.1 Chitinophagales bacterium
AATATTCCATTTAACGGTCCCATTTCAGAAGTTCGGGTATGTAAAATTGATGGCCGGTTTGTAGTGAATCCTGCCAGGCAGGACATTGACCGGGCAGATCTTGACATCATTGTTGCTGGATCAGCCAACAATATTGTAATGGTAGAAGGGGAAGCAAAAGAGGTTTCTGAAGGCGAAATGCTGGAAGGCATTCGTATGGGTCATGAAGCTATTAAGCTCCATTGCCAGGCTCAATTAGACCTTGTGGCACTATGCGGGGGTAAAAAACCATTTCGCGAATATGAAAAGGCTCCACAAAGCCAGGAAGTAAAGGAGAAAGTTTACGCCGCTTTCAAGGAGAAAGTATATCAGGTTGCAAAATCCGGCTCAGGAAAAACAGAAAGAAAATTAGCTTTCGGAGCACTTAAAGATGAATTAAAATCGATGGTGGCTGAATGGGAGAATGAGACTGATGTAAAACTTGCCAAAAAATATTATAACGAGCTTGAATACGATGTAATCAGGAATCTTATCCTTGATGAAGGTATCAGGCTTGATGGCAGGAAAACAGATGAGGTGCGCGCTATATGGACTGAAATTGATTACCTTCCTTCAGCACATGGTTCCGCAATTTTCACGCGTGGTGAAACGCAGGCATTAACTACCGTAACACTGGGAACAAAGCTCGATGAATTAATGCTCGACAAGGCAATGGAACTCGTGTACACCAAGTTTATCCTTCATTATAATTTCCCGGCATTTTCAACAGGTGAAGTAAAACCAAACCGCGGCCCTGGAAGACGTGAAGTGGGACACGGAAACCTTGCGATGCGATCGCTGAAAAATGTATTACCTGCCGGAGATGATAATCCGTATACCATTCGGGTTGTATCAGACATCCTTGAATCCAATGGTTCTTCCTCTATGGCTACTGTTTGTGCCGGTTCATTGGCTTTATTTGATGCAGGACTCAAGATGAAGAGTCATGTTTCAGGAATTGCAATGGGATTGATTACAAGGGAAGATGGTAAAGTAGCCATACTATCAGACATATTAGGTGATGAGGATCATCTTGGTGACATGGATTTTAAAGTTACGGGAACGGCAAAGGGAATTTGTGCATGCCAAATGGATATTAAGGTTCAGGGATTGAGTTTTGAAACTATGTACAAGGCGCTGGAACAGGCTAAGGAGGGCAGGTTACACATCCTTAACATCCTGAATCAAACGATTGCTGAACCCCGTTCAGACTACAAGCCCCATGCACCACGAATTATCAAGATAATGATCCCCAGGGAATTTATAGGAGCAGTAATTGGTCCAGGCGGTAAAGTGATTCAGGAAATGCAACGTGAGACGGGAACCACCATTAATATTTCAGAAGTGGGCGATGAAGGGGAGGTACTGATAGCATCAGCCAATAAAGAGTCGATTGACAAAGCACTAACCAGAATACGTGGAATTATCGCCATTCCTCAGCCAGGAGAAGTGTATGAGGCCAAGGTGAAATCTATCATGCCATACGGAGCATTCGTGGAATTTTTACCCGGCAAAGAGGGATTATTGCACATTTCTGAAGTTTCGAATAAAAGATTGGAAACAATGGAAGGGGTAATGAATGTCGGTGATATTATTAAGGTCAAGTTATTGGATGTGGATAAAAAAACTGGGAAGTTTAAGCTTTCAAGTAAGGCCCTTTTGGAAAATCAGTCACAGAACTAATTCATTTTCAATACAAGTCAGCACATTCTGCAATCAGAAAGCAGGAGTCTTTTAGCAGGGCTCCTGCTTTTTTTATTAACATACTCAAAGGTTTGCAACACTTTGTCGTCTCCATGTGTCTATAAGTGAAGGTGTTAGCAATTATTTTTAATGGAAGAAAATTGTCACACGCTTGTAAAACAAACATTATCATTTAAACTATGGCGAAGTTTTTGCGTCATGTTTCGTCATTTGAAAGTAAAAATTAGGCAGCTAAAGATCTAAAAACCAGTCTTCGGCGTATCTTTTAATAATTTTAAATCAATATTGAATGAGACAATTAAAAATCACGCAACAAATAACTGCTCGTGATAACGATTCCCTGGAAAAATATCTCCAGGAAATCGGGAAAATGAGTTTGATTACCCCAGAAGAAGAAGTCTCTCTGGCGCGCAAGATAAGGACGGGAGATCAGGAGGCTTTAGAAAAGATGACGAAGGCCAATCTTCGTTTTGTGGTATCAGTTGCAAAACAATATCAGCACCAGGGATTGTCTCTTAGTGATTTGATTAATGAAGGAAATATTGGTTTAATTAAAGCTGCTCAGCGTTTCGATGAATCTAAAGGGTTCAAGTTTATTTCCTATGCGGTTTGGTGGATTCGACAGTCAATTTTGCAAGCATTGGTTGAGCAATCCAGAATGGTTCGTTTACCGTTGAACAAGGTCGGATCCTTAAGCAAGCTTAATAAGATTATGATACATTTTGAACAGCAGCATGAAAGGGAACCAAGCCATGATGAATTAGCTGATATCATGAATGTTACTGCAAAGGAAATCACTGAAATGATGAAAGGAGCCGGAAAGCACTTGTCGATGGATGCCCCGATCAAAGAGAATGAAGAGGGTACAATGATTGAATTTTACCAGGATTCGGAATCGAAACCAGTGGACGAAGATCTTGCAAAAGAATCACTGAAGAAGGATATCAAAAGAGTGTTATCCACTATGAATAAGCGTGATGCAGACATTGTCAGTTGTTTCTTTGGTGTGAATGGTGAATTACCCATGAATCTGGACGAAATAGGACAAAGGTTTGGATTGACACGTGAACGTGTCCGTCAGATCAAAGAAAAGGCAATCCGCAGACTGCGCAAATTAAAATCAGCCCGCACACTCAGAACATACCTCGGATAAATTTCATTTTTTCTATAGCAATCCCTCTCCGTTATTTCGGAGAGGGATTTTTTTTCCTCTAACCGGATTCGGATCTCTGTTTCAACAGCTATTCAGCCTAGTATTTTCTATCTCCGAGTTGATAGGGGAGATGGATAATCCAGGTAACATGAAGCGTTTAAACAACCGATCGCAGAATATTTCCGATAGTTATTCAGCATCAGTTTCTTGAGTTTCCCTAAACCTGCGTTGAAATATATTGAGTTAATTTCCGTCCTTCTGGAATCAACGTACATTTGACCTTCAATAAAGAACCATTGGCAAGAACAGATTATAACAGCAGCGGTCAATTGAAAGAGGATGTTCCCAAAGCCAAAATAAACCGGGAAACGCTTCGGGAAGCGCTTTTGCTTTTTAGCTATTTAAAACCTTACAGGTGGAAGTTTATACTTGGATTGGTATTTATAGCATTGTCCGCTTTTTCCACCAGCATCTTCCCTTTTTTAATCGGGAAGATGATTGATGCGGCATCACCCGGAACTTCCCAATCATTGCCCATTGGCGGTTCTGGGATTACCGATAATTTTGGGATCAGCATCAAGGATGTCACATGGAGTCTGAATACAATTATACTTCTGATCTTTTCCCAACTCACCATTCAGATGTTGTTTTCATTCATGAGGGTTTACCTGCTTACGGAAGTGGGAGAAAAGTCACTGGCAGATATGAGAAGAGACGTTTACAAAAAACTACTCAGTATGCCAATGACTTTTTTTACAGAGAAACGAGTAGGAGAGTTAAGCAGCAGGATATCATCTGATTTATCACAAATTCAGGATGCCCTTTCATTTACCCTCGCGGAATTTTTGCGGGGCATATTCACACTTGTTATCGGGCTTGCTTTTATTTTTTGGATCAGTACCAAGCTTGCACTGGTAATGCTCGCAGTAGTTCCTGTAATTGCAATATTGGCGGTAGTGTTCGGTATCAGGATCAGAAAAATGTCGAAGAAAGCCCAGGATCAATTAGCAGAGAGCGGAACAATTGTACAGGAAACATTCCAGGGAATCTCCATTGTGAAGGCTTTCACGAGTGAATTTTTCGAGATTTCACGTTACACCAAAAGCATCTATTCAGTAGTAGATACAGCAATCCGCAATGCCCGTTTCAGAGGGGCATTTATCTCGTTTATGATCTTCAGCGTTTTTGGCACTATCGCATTTGTAATGTGGGTGGGTGCAAACATGATTCAGACCGGTGAGCTTACAACCGGTTTGCTTACTATGTTTGTTATCTTTTCGGCTTTTGTTGGCGGAACGTTCGCCGGCTTTGCAGATATGTTCAGCCAATTGCAAAAGACGCTTGGCGCCACACAAAGTGTACGGGAAATTTTGCGAACTGAAGGAGAAGATGTGGACCTCGATAATCAACCTGTCGATCCTGCATTCAGGTTAAACGGAAATGTGAAATTTGATGAAGTTGCCTTCAGCTATCCTTCACGAAAAGACGTCACGGTGTTAAAGAATGTAACGCTAAGTGCCAATGCGGGAGAACAAATTGCATTGGTTGGCCCCAGCGGAGCAGGTAAGAGTACAGTAGCATCCTTGCTCTTGCGCTTTTACGAACCCGAGAAAGGAAAGCTCTTATTTGATGGACGCGATGCAAAAAAATTTCCTTTGAGCGAATTGCGAAAGCAAATGGCATTGGTACCACAGGATGTGGTTTTATTCGGTGGAAGCATTCGTGAAAATATTGCTTATGGTAAGTTTGATGCAACCGATGATGAAATAATGGAAGCTTCAAAAAAGGCCAATGCAGATGAATTCATCGCCCGTTTCCCAGAGGGATATGCTACCATTGTGGGTGAGCGCGGTATTAAACTATCTGGTGGTCAGCGGCAGCGGATCGCTATTGCACGCGCTATTTTGAAAGATCCGGCAATATTAATTCTGGATGAAGCAACCAGCTCGCTGGATAGTGAAAGTGAGCAACTGGTGCAGGAGGCATTAGACAATCTGATGAGAAACAGGACTTCTTTTGTGATTGCCCACCGCTTGTCAACCATTCGCAATGCTGATAAAATTGTGGTGCTGGATAAAGGTATTGTGGTGGAAACAGGGACGCATGAAGTATTGATGAGTACCGAAAGCGGATTGTATAGAAGACTAAATGAACTTCAATTTGAAGTTATTGAGTGATGCTTTCTTCAGAATGAATTTCGATTCTTTGGTTGGCAAAATCATTTGAGCTCAAGATAAATTATTGAATAGGGTTTTAATTCCTGTCGTGTTGTGTATGAAGTCCAGGCAGCAGAATTAAGTTCAGGGCTATTGAACGCTTCCTTAATTTCAGTATTCAGCAATTTTCCATCACAGCTAATCTGAGCAGGTAGCAAAATTGATTTTCCGCTATCGTTGAATGCGATCAATTTATAACTAGCGCCGCTTTTGACTCCAAATACCTGGATGCCCTGCAATTGTTTTGTGATGGTTAATACAGAAGCCGGTTCTGAAAAAAGGTGTGACATGATCCTTGTTACTTCATACTCCATTGAAGTAATACCTTTGTTGCCAATTAGCTGCTTTAGATTTTCATACTTAGCGGAAGCTATAATATTATTGTGATCACGATTGTATTCAATCATGAATTGAACCATGCGCGGAATGTAGCTGGTTCCAAAGAATGTTCTTTTGTATGGATTTCTGCCTCCATCACCAGTAAGGGAAACGCTCCATTGATCGATTATCAATTCTTTATCTGGAAAAAGTTTTTTGTCTTTTTCAATTAATTGGGGAATGGTGGTTGTGAAGATGGCATCCATGATAGCACGATCCTTCACGATATCACCTGTGAATTTCCCCTGGCTCATCCAATGAAGGTGCCAATAGTCACGTATACCATCTGCATTTAAACCGGTTTGCAGCTCTTTTATCCATGCCTGATCGGAAGCGATATTGGAATGTGAAGGAGGTATATCTGCAATAATTTTCACCTTTGGGTAAATTGCTCTTATAGAATCAGCCCATCGGTTAAATTTCTGTTTATAGCTGGCCGGATTTTTTTTCCAATACTCATTGTAGGCTTCCGCCCGCATTTGTTCGAGCCCTAATTGAACATATTCGGGATTCGTTCGCTTGATCATCCAGATCACTTCAGCACAAGTTCCTGTCATGATATTTCCCAGGATGTATCCACGTGCGGGTATTTCATGTATCAATTTCACATAAGCATTAAAAAAGTCGTAAGGCTTTCCATTAATATAAAATTTTTGAGTACTCATTCCCTGCAAAATGTTGGTAGGCACCCACGAAGGAATGTTGAATCCATTCCCACGTCCGCCAAAAATTATTGTGTCACCTACGGCTTGTCGTGCCCAGTCACTGGTTTTTCCTTCAGAAAATGCCACTGCATACGGATGAAGTTTCCGGACAATATTCACATATTCTTCCTGTGTTACGTCGTAAGAGGTAAACCCTTTCCGGTAAAAAATATCAGAAGTAGAAAATGTCCATAGACGTCGGTTCAGTTCTTTATGTGAATCTGTAACTGTGATCTCATTAACTGAAATAGATGGTTGAAAAGGAACACTTAACTCATAATATTCTTCGGTTTTGAAAGCAGGATTAAAGAAACAATCATAAATGATGCTGGAAGAAATCTTTTTTTCAGGACCAATTCCTGAA
>JBDSEW010000365.1:0-6109 GCA_039919825.1 Chitinophagales bacterium
AATTGTCATCTGCAAGCAGTTTTACTTCCGTGCCGCCTTCAGATACGATATCAATCCAGTTGTAAACAGGACCATCTGGTTCATTACTATCTTTCCAGGTATAACCCCAGGTGTCCGGCCCACCCTGTCCGGCGAAAACATTTACTGCAACAGAAATCAAAAGTAGAAAAGTAAAGAGTTGTTTCATGGTGATTGGTTTTTGAAGACATGATTGTAAGTTGCAAATTAGGGGATGTTTGGTAAAAGAAAAAGTGTTCCTTCATAATTCTCAAGATTGCGGGGAAGATTAACCAATCATCACGAGTTTCAGAACATAGTGGAAATGCACTTATTTCCCCATGAAGCATCAATTGAAAATTCACCTAATTATAACAAAGGGGCTTGTTGGAAGAGAATATATACAAGGTCAGAAATTAATAGCGCATGGGCTATAAATAAAATCGGTGTACCCTGATGTTTCAGAAGTACACCGAAAGAATTTTTTTACATAATCAATGCTCCATTGTCAATGGATTACACATCAATTCTTTTCTGAGCTTAAAGGAGATTGGGCTATCTCTTAAAAATTGCCTGCGAAAGTCGTTCGATTTCATGCCATCAGTTGCCACAAATGCAGAATGTTGTACTTTTGCATCACTTTTAAATATGAACAAGGTAGTTTCCATTTTCATTCTTTTTATTTTCCTCTTTTCAACGATCGGGGTAATTGCCAGTTCTTACCATTGTAAAATGGCTATGCCGGCGAATAAGTCCTGTTGCAAAACGATGGACAAAGGATGTTGTGAGAAGAATTTAAAGCTGCTGAAGATCACTGATCAATTCATCTCTTCTTCGTTTCACATTCTGGTGAAATCAGCCCCTGACTTTTCTTTTGCTATTTTATTTTCCTTCAAGGAATCTGCGGATCGTTTCTATAGTCAGACCGCCTTTCTCCGTGATCATGCGCCTCCTGATTCGGGGCTCGATTTAATCCTTCTTACACGGGCATTCCGCATTTGATTTCGTAAGTAAGCAAGATGAGGCGACTCAAATGATCGCTCCCATCAGGCCTTCTTTTTTTAGTTAAACGAAATCAACATGAAGCATTCACACTATTTATTCCTGATACTCTTTTCTTTTGGCGCTGCTCAGTTGTATGCCCAGGAGATTACGGGTAATGTATTTGAGAAGAACGAAAAAGGAGAAGAAGTTGGACTGGCTGATGCCTATATTAATTTTTTGGGTACGCAGAACGGAACCATTACGGATGCTTCTGGCAAGTTTCATATTAATAAACCTGATACAACGGCACATTGGCTCGTTGTTTCCTGCGCAGGATATCAAACAGACACTGTAAAAGCTGAAAGCAGTAACCTGAAAGTAGTGTTGAACAAAACAATTCTTTTGAAGGAAGTAGAAGTTACGGGTAAACGGCCTGACTCTTACATTTCTTCGCTCAACATTCAAAAAACAGAAGTGATCACTTCAGGTGAATTGAAGAACAATGCCTGCTGCAACCTCTCAGAAAGCTTTGAATCGAATCCGACAGTAGATGTCTCTTTCTCCGATGCCGTTACCGGTGCGAAGCAAATTCAAATGCTTGGCCTTTCGGGAAAGTATGCGCAGTTACTCACCGATGTACTGCCAACCATAAGAGGATTGGGAATTACCTATGGATTAAACTATATCCCTGGTCCCTGGATCGAATCGATCAGCCTTAACAAGGGAGCAGGCAGTGTAGCGAATGGTTATGAATCCATAACAGGTCAAATTGATGTGGAGCTGAAAAAGCCGGAGAAAAGTGAAAAGTTGTATATCAACCTTTACGGCAACAGTGAAGAACGCTTTGAAGCCAACATTCATTCTGCACAAAAGCTGAACGAACAGTGGTACAACATGTTCCTGGTTCATGGTAATATGATGCAGTTAAAAATGGATCACAACCATGATCATTTTCTTGACCTGCCGGTTAACAAGACTTTTTCATTGATGGATAGGTGGAAGTATGAATCCGGAAAGCGGATTGAATCGATGTTCGGCATAAAATATTTGCACGATGACCGCACAGGAGGCAGTATACATTTCAATCCGGAAACAGACAAGTTAACCACGAACGAGTACGGGATAGGTGTGAATACAAACAGGGCAGAGTTGTTCGCAAAAACAAGCTACGGATTTCCTAAAAGGGAATTCCAGAGCATTGGGCTGCAGTTGTCGGGTATTTATCACGATCAGGCTGCGTACTACGGGCTAAGGGAATATAAAGGGAGCGAGCAATCCTTTTATGCCAACCTCATTTTTCTTTCCGTTATAGGTAATACACAGCATAAATACAAGGCAGGTTTTGGCTATTTGTATGATCGATACGATGAAAAGTTTGACACACTTGCCTTAGACAGAACCGAGTCAGTGCCGGGAGCTTTCTTTGAATATACTTATGATGATTTAAAAAATATCAGCCTGGTGGCAGGATTAAGAGCTGACTGGCACAATGAATTTGGATTATTTGTTACACCGCGCCTGCATGCAAAATACCGGTTGGGTCCTACATCAACCATTAGAGGTTCGGCAGGAAGTGGATTCAGGGTGGCGAATATTTTTGCGGAGAATGCAGCTTACCTCGCGAGTTCACGCGAATGGATCATTATCGGCGAGTTGAAACCAGAGCGTGCGTGGAACTACGGATTAAATTTTACGCAGAAATTTTTCGCAGGTGCACGTGAGGGAACTATCAGCGTAGATCTGTACAGAACCGATTTTGTAAACCAGGTAATTGTAGATGCAGATGCTGACCCTTCCAAAGTTTATTTCTATAATCTGAGTGGTAAGTCCTATTCAAACAGTTTGCAGGCGGATGTAAGCTATGAATGGTTTCATGGATTTAATACCAGGATCGCTTATAAGTTGTATGATGTAAAGCAAACCTATAGTGGAGAATTGCTGCAGGTACCGTTAGTACCTAAGCAAAGGGCATTGTTAACGATCAACTATAAAACTCCGGATGAACATTTCGAATTCAGCACTACTACTCAATGGATCGGGATGCAACGGTTGCCGGATACCCAATCGAACCCCGAAGTGTACCAGGCACCCGCCGAATCGCCTTCCTATTTCCGGTTGCTTGCGCAAGTATCTTATATTTTGAAGGCATGGGAATTTTATGTTGGCGGAGAAAATCTTACCAACTACACACAGCATGAACGCATCCTTGCAGCAGATGATCCTTTCGGAACTTATTTCGATACCTCCATAGTTTGGGGACCGATGACCGGACGAACCATTTATGCAGGCTTACGCTTTACGATCAAGTAATAAATTAAATCAGCATTGAATTTAACATAAATAATTTTTCTTAATCGTTTTAAACAATTAAAATCAAATCTCAAAATGAAAAACTTTAAATTGATTGCCCCCTTGTTGCTACTGCTTATTCTTCCTGCATTGTCCATGGCCCAGGAAGTAAAGAAAAAAACCGAGGTTGTGTACATTCAAACCTCTGCTCAGTGTGGTGAGTGCCAACAAACAATAGAGGCTGCAGTAAATAAACTAAAAGGCATAAAGAAAGCAGAACTCAATTTAACAGACAGCAAACTCATGGTGGAATACACGGCCGGTAAAACATCTCCGGATGAAATAAAAACCGCTATTGTCAATACCGGATATGATGCAGATGAAATGAAAGCGGATGCTGCTGCTTACAAGGCATTGCCGATGTGTTGCAAGAAAGATGGCGGAAAACATTAAACATCCTGTTATGATTAAACAAACCCCGTGGCTGGAACGTAGTTTCCATTTTGATTTTCCGGCAGGTATTTTTCCGTGCCTGCTGGAACGCCTTAGGGGTACACCTTTAACAATTGAAGAAATGTTGAATGGTATTTCCGAAGCAATACTCATCGGAAAACCAGGAGGAAAGTGGTCGGTAAAAGAACATATCGGCCACCTGGGTGACCTTGAACTGGTGCATGACGGCAGAATCGATGATTATATAGCCGGAAAAGAACTGTTACGTGCAGCAGATATGCTTAACAGCGCTACCAATGAGGCGCAACATAACCTGAAGATTGTTGAAACCTTGTTGTCGCAATTCATTCGGGCAAGGGCGCCATGATTGATAGGCTGGAAAATGCGGATGAAAAGCTGATAAACGCTGTTGCCATTCATCCGCGGTTACAGATTAAGGTGCGGCTTACAGATATGGTTTATTTCACCTGTGAACATGATGATCATCATTTGGCAAAAATGAGATCGATTACCAGGCAGTCATCCTGATCCCGGCTCAGCCCGGAATATATCTTTCCCTGTTTATTCTTCTTCTTTCTTAAAATCAAGCGACAGGGAATTCACGCAATAACGAATTCCGGTAGGATTTGGGCCATCATCAAATACATGACCCAGGTGGCCGCCGCAATTAGCACAAGTAATTTCTTTGCGTACCATACCATGGCTATAGTCAGCATTGGTTTTAATCATACCATTGTCAACGGCATCATAAAAACTGGGCCATCCGCAACCGGAATCGTATTTGGCGGCTGATGTAAACAATACTGCACCGCAACCTTTGCAAACATAAGTTCCTGCATCCTTATTTTTATAGTATTTGCCGGTAAATGGGCTTTCGGTTCCCTTTTCACGCAAAACATAGTATGATTCGGGATCGAGTTCAACTTTCCATTCTTCCTCTGTTTTATTTACTTTATTTTCCATAACGAAATTGTTTGTTGCGAAATTACGTAACTGCTTTTTTAAGATTGTCGGCTTTAGAACATTCTGTGGAAAATTTGGTTTCATCACGGGTTATTCGTTTCACATTCGTGATTCGAAGGGCTTATTTCAACCAGTGAAAAGTTACTAATCATCACTTTTAATTAGCTTGCCATCACAAATTACCTATGAAGAAGAAGAAAAGAGCAGACGGAAGTCTTTTAATGGCGATTGGAACAGCGGTGCCAGAACATCGTTATCAGCAACAGGCGATTGCCGATTTCATGATTCGTTATTTCCAGGTTCCGGAAGATACTTCCAGAAAACTATCGATCATTTACCAGAAAAGTGGAATTGATTTTCGCCATTCAGTGCTTCCTGATTTTTTTAAGAATGGACACGTGCCTTTATTGTTTGAGGAAGTATCCCTCAACCCTGCATTGAGCAAGAGAATGGAGATTTATCAACCGGTTGCTGTTAAACTTGCCTTTAAAGCCGTAAAGGATTGTTTTAATGAACTGGAAAAATCCAGTGCGAAGAAATTGTTGCCCGTAACACATCTAATCACAGTGAGTTGCACGGGGATGTCGGCACCTGGCCTCGACATTCAACTGATGAAACAACTGGATTTACCGGATCATGTGGAACGTACCAGCGTAAATTTTATGGGTTGTTACGCAGCTTTTCATGCGTTGAAAATGGCTGATGCGATTTGCCGTTCTGATGAACAGGCAACGGTGCTGATTGTGATGGTGGAATTGTGTTCGTTGCATTTTCAACCGGAGATGGACAATCAAAATATGGTCGTCAATTCATTGTTTGCCGACGGAGCTGCAGCTTTATTGGTTAGCTCTAAAGAGAAAAGCAAAAGCCTTGATCGCCCGGCACTTCGTATCAGTGGCTTTCATTCAAAAGTGATTCATAAGGGAGAATCGATGATGACCTGGCACCCATCGGAAAAAGGATTTCTCATGGGTCTCGATTCACTGGTGCCGCAATTGATTGAAGATCATGCTGGGGCATTGATTGCAGAAGCACTTGACAAATTTGAATGCCGGCGATCAAAGGTATCACAGTGGGCTATTCATCCGGGTGGAAGGAAAATACTGGAAGCAGCACAGAGAGGGATTCAATTGACCAATGACGATTTGAAAGAATCCTATGCCGTCCTGAGAAACTTCGGCAATATGTCATCACCGACGATTTCATTTGTTTTAAAACTGATGGTGCAGGAAAAAACAAAATGGAAAAAGAAAGAACGCATCCTCGCTGCAGGATTTGGTCCCGGCATCACCATAGAAACTGCCATACTGCAACCTGTGACTACCTGACTATGAATTTAGCAGTGCGACATCCGGGACCCGAATTAATGGACAGGAATAACATTCCGGAAAAAGACCTCTACAGAAATTACAGGGAACTGCAT
>JBDSEW010000224.1:0-4546 GCA_039919825.1 Chitinophagales bacterium
TTTCTTTATTTAAAGTGGTTTCAGGAGAATTAACTTCCGGAATAGATGTTACGAATTCTGCCAATGGCAGTGTTGAGCGGATCAACCAGCTTTTCATCCTGGATGGAAAAAACAGGAACCCGATCAATAAACTAACAGCGGGAGATCTGGGTGCAACACTGAAACTAAAAAATACGCAAACCAATCAAACGCTCTATGGAAAAGGTAACGCAATCACCGTAGAGCCAATTGAATTTCCGGAGCCTAGAATCAGCGTTGCCATCATCGCAAAAAACAAGAATGATGATGAGAAGATAGGAACCGTTCTTGCTGACATTCACCGGGAAGACCCTACACTCATCATCGAATATTCCCGCGAACTGAAACAGGTGATCATGCATGGACAGGGTGAATTGCACCTGCAGGCAATCCGGTGGCGGCTGGAGAATATTTATAAGATGCAGATTGACTTTGAAAAGACAAAAATTCCCTACCGGGAAACCATTCGCAAAGAAGCACGCACTACTTACCGCCACAAAAAGCAATCAGGTGGAGCAGGCCAGTTTGCCGAAGTGGCCATGATGATTGAACCCTATCGTGAAGGATATAAGACACCCGGAGATTTTACACTTCGGGGAAAAGAAGAAATTGATCTTGAATGGGGTGGTAAGCTGATCTATCACAATTGCATTGTAGGTGGAGCCATTGATACGCGGTTTCTGCCATCCATTTTAAAAGGTATTATGGATAAGATGACGGAAGGACCCACCACAGGTTCCTATGTGCGTGACATCAACGTGTATGTTTACGATGGAAAAATGCACGCCGTTGATTCAAACGACATGGCTTTTAAACTCGCCGGCATGATGGCTTTCAAAGAAGCCTTTCAACAGGCTGATCCGAAATTGCTGGAGCCCATTTATGATTTAGAAGTGCTGGTGCCTGAAGAACAGATGGGTGACGTGATGAGTGATCTGAATACAAGACGTGCAGTGATCATGGGCATGGATGCGAAAGGAACATACCAGGTGATTAAAGCACGCCTGCCATTATCTGAGCTGGATAAATACTCCAACACACTTCGTTCCCTTACACAGGGAAAAGCTAGCTTTAAAATGCGCTTTGCTACTTATGATTTGGTGCCGGGTGAAATTCAAAAGAAACTTGCAGAGGATTATCAGAAGCATGCAAAGGACGAGCATTAAATCTATAAGCTATGAACTATAAACTTAAAGTTGTTTCGTTGTGAATTATCAATCGGTTATTGGAGGGCTGATACTGACTTGTTTCTTCATTTCCTGTCAGCCAAAAGCCAATATCAGTACTATTGACAATCCGATGAGCGGGTTTACTGCAAATGTTGTTGATTCAACCCGCGGAGCTGCTACGCTGCAGGAACTTGCCAACTATCTTTTTCTTTCGCTGAAAGATGACATCACTTTTGAACAACTCAGCAGGTACTTTCCAGACTCTGGAAATGTTGCAATGATCTATGAGATCACTGCTGCTGATACAAAAGGGGTGAATCTGAAATCAATTGCAGATTCTGCACAAATCCAACTGCGCCGTGGATGGCTAAAGACACATCGTGAAGCTGCAGAACTAAAGGTGAACTGGACGGATGCCACTTTTAAGAGCCTTCAGATCATGGACATAGAAAATCAAAAGATCCCCAGCAAAAAAATTATGCTGGAATGCAAATCCGGAACTCAAACCCTGAGAGCCAGTGCGAGATGCATGATGATTGGCAACCGGTGGTTTATAGGTGAAGACATTAAGTTTGGTGTGTAAAAAGTTGCTGAAGTATTTGCAGAAAAACCTGGTGCATTATCTTGTCGACCGCATCGCATTAATTGCTCAAAAAAATTACAGGATCGCTGATTGTTAAGGCGGTCTTAGTAATTTACAGTAAAACTAATTGTCATGACAGACCAGGAAATAAAAGAGATCCATGAAAAATTAAACCAGTTGAACCGCAAAGATTCGCCTTATAACCAGGTGACTACTTTCCTTTTTAGCGCAGCAATGCCAATAGCAATTGCCATCATTGGTATTTACTTCACCAACCAGAATAACAGAAGGCAAATTGAATTCCAGCAGATCGAGGTTGCTAATCAAATGGTGGCAGATGTTCAGTCTGATCCGGATTTTACAAAGGAAAAACTGGATCTTAAACTTTCTTTTGTTGAAAATATGTTTGAAAATCCTGACTTCAAAGCCAAGGTTAAAACACTTCTTTCACAAACATATGCTGTATCGCTGCAATCAATGGACCTTGGACAGCTTGCAGCGAGTGGCGATGCGGAAGATGCAAAGTATGTTCAAAACAAAATTGCCGAAGCAAAAAAGTTTGGTGATACTTCCATCAATAAGGTTGTCAATCAATTGGAGAAAAAAGAACCTGTGCGGAAGCTAACCAAACCTGATGTGCTAAAAGAAGATGTTGCACCATCTTCTTCTCAAAAGACGGATTCAATTAACATAAAGAGAAATCCAAAAACCGGCAAGGCAGACAGCGTAAAGAATAATCAAATCAAAAAACCGGGAAGGGATAAATCGAAACAGTGATGCAGTTGCCAGTAAGCATTTACAATAACTCATTTGCAAGGTTGGCCAACTCACTTCTTTCCCCACGCTCAAGTGTAACATGTGCATAGATGCGGCTGCCTTTGATGCGGTCAATCAAATAACTGAGTCCATTGCTGCGAGAATCGAGGTATGGTGTATCAATCTGATAAATATCTCCAGTAAAAATGATTTTTGTGTTTTCACCTGCACGCGTAATTATCGTTTTTACTTCATGCGGCGTCAGGTTCTGTGCTTCATCCACGATAAAAAAAACATTGGAGAAACTTCTGCCACGGATATAAGCAAGCGGACAAACCACCAGCTTTTCATTTTCTACCATCTCATTGATCTGCCGGTACTCTTTGTCTTTTTCGCTAAAACAGTTTTTAATATACTTAAGGTTGTCCCATAAAGGTTCCATATATGGATTCAGCTTACTCTTGATGTCACCTGGAAGAAATCCGATGTCCTTATTGCTGAGTGGAACAATAGGCCGTGCAAGGTATATCTGGTGAAAATTTCTCCGCTGTTCCAATGCTCCGGCAAGTGAGAGCAATGTTTTACCTGTGCCAGCAACACCCTGTAAAGACACGAGGCTGATGTTTGGATTGAGTATTGCATCCAGCGCGCAGATCTGTTCTACATTACGTGGTTGAATCTTATAAGCTGGTTTCTTCTTTACCAGCTCGAGCATTCCACTTATTGGATTGTATACCGTTACTACGGAAGTTTCCCGGTGATTGAGTGTATAATAATGATTTGCAACAGGCTTTACCTTCTTAAACAGTAACGATGCCTTGCAGTGCCCCTGCTGGAATAATTCGTTGAGTACGTGTACGGGGAACTTATCCAGCGTTGTTCTGCCGGTGTAGAGTTCATCTGCACTTTTTATTTTTCCTGTTTCATAATCTTCTGAAGGAAGGTTGAGTGATTTCGCTTTTATGCGAAGATTAATATCCTTCGTAACCAGCACTACTTTACGTCCCGGGTTTTCTTTTTGCACCCGTAATGCAGCATTCAAAATTTTATGGTCTGGTTTCACTTCTCCAAAAATGGCATCTGTATCCACTCCATTGGGATGACCCATGGCAATCTTAAACATACCATGTGTTTTCCCACTGATGTTTACCCATTGCTGCAAGGAGTCATTGGTGCTTGCACGGTCGATATAGCGGATAAATTCGCGCGCAGCGAAATTCTTGTCGTCATTTCCTTTCTTAAAGTTGTCGAGCTCCTCCAGCACAGTGATAGGAACTACTACATCATGTTCTTTAAAATTGCGGATAGCGGTGTAATCATAAATGATCACAGATGTATCAAGCACGAAAATCTTTCTGTCATGATCCATAGGCCGGAGAAAGTTTTCATAAAACTATTCATGCTACTGACAGTTCTGGTTTTTATTGCCTAAAAGTAATTCACATCCCATTGTTAGCCGTCCTGAAAATTAGATTATCCACGAAGTTGTTGGTGCTGTCCAAAAATGATAACACGCATAAACAGTGTTTGCGAAAAAAATAAAAGGAACGTGCAACTCCGTAACCTATCATTAAAAAATACTGCACAATCAATTTCCTGTACTGTAATATTTTTTCGTTGTCAGCTACTTGATACCAATAGGCCCCTGTTTAATAATTCACCAGGTCGAGGCTATACTTTCCATCTTGTTTCAAATACAATTCCTCTAACACTTTTCAGATCAACCTGAAAGTCAGGATTATCCGTAAGCAAGGGAGAAATTCCATAGGGTAAAAAAAATGAGGCGGACTCAAAAGTCTTGAAGTCATCCTTAACTTGTTTTCCGAAGGATCCTGTGGGCAGGATCTGTTCCTTAAAGAGAGCAGATGCCGCCCGCAGGATCCTTCGGAAAATAAATTCGGCATGACTGCTATTTCGGACTTTTTGAGACAGCCTCATCGAAAGCTGCAATCAAAATACCACCATCATTTATTGGTCATACGTATCACCGGAATAATCATTTCTTCCAGTGAAATTCCAC
>JBDSEW010000329.1:0-3061 GCA_039919825.1 Chitinophagales bacterium
ACTGCTTGCAGATGACAATTCACGTGGTCCTTTTCCTATGAATTTTGATTTTACTTATTACTGGTACGATGTGAACCAGTTTTGGGTAGGTTCCAATGGATACTTATTATTTCAAAATGGCAACATAGCTTCTCCATTTCCGTTTGGCCCTTCCACCATTTTACCCAATGATGTAATTGGTGCTTTTTTGAATGACCTTACCTTCGGTGGTATAAACGACTCTGCACTGTGCTATTATAAAGTTAATGCTGCCAAAGATACCCTGATCGTTAGCTGGGTGAATGTTCCGTATTTCGATACCAATTCCAACGGACAGTCCGGCAACAATAGCTTCCAGGTTATATTAAGTGCTGTAGACAAATCCATCACTTTCCAATATAAAGATGTTACACCTACGTCTCCTTATTCAGGTGCCAGTTCCGTAGGTATTGAAAACTATTCAGGCAGCATCGGACTTTGGTTCAATGCAAACACTTTCGTTAGTCCACCTGAAGAATTTGCCATTAAATATTATTACCCGACTAATCCAACGCTCGAAGTAAAAGATGCTGCCATCATCTACAATGATAATTCTGAAACCGGTGCTATCTTTCTCACTAACAACAGTCCTACTGCCCACAACCTGACAACCCAGGTTAAAAATTATGGCACCATCACTTCTCTTCCGTTTAATGTTCAGGGAGTGGTGAAAGATCCATTGGGTACACAGGTGGTGTCTAATTTCTTTCTAACCGATACCCTCGATGCGCAGGAAACACAAACCTTTACCTTCTCTCAACAGCTGAATCCGGCCTTGGCAGGTTCCTATAAATATTTTACTGTTACACAGATGCCAGGCGATTATCCTCCCACCAATAATTCTAAAACACAGGAGATTGTGGTTGTTGATCCAACATTGCCTGAAGTTCGGCTTAGCTATGATGATGGTCAAACCAGCTTCATCGGCTCCATCAACTGGATTGGAGGACAAGGAGGGATTGGCACTTACATCATTCCGCCATTTTACCCTGCGCTGATTACAAAATTGCATTACTGGAATACATCAAACTATAACGATGCATTTTCAGCCCGCATTTTCGACGATGATGGAATCAGCGGCCTGCCTTATTCTATGTTTGATTCCATTTTTGTTCCCTCGACCGATGTAGTAGTTGGTGGTTGGACAGACATTGAACTTCCTAATCCTATTAATATTACCAGTGGGGGCTTCTACCTATCATGGGACATGCAGGGTGAAACCATCGCTTTGGGTATGGCGCTCACAGAACCTTTCTCCAATAGAAGCTTTGAAGTGTTTAATAATGGATGGGGAATCTATCGTTCCCGTGAAATTCAGGATCCACTCATAAATGCTACCATTACGCAGGGATTTCCAACTGGAATTGCACCAGCAACAGCAGGTGGAATTCAAATTTCTATTTCACCAAATCCTGCAATAGACCAGACTACTATTACCTATAGTTTTCCGGCTACGAATGAAAAGGTATGGATGGTGATCACTGATTTACAGGGTAAAATACTCAGCCGCAGAAATATAGGAGATGCAATTAAGGGCAATCAATCCTATACTATCCAGACAAGTCATTATGCAGCAGGCATGTACCTGGTACAACTGTATGCCGGTAAAAACAAAAAGATTGAAAAATTGGTGATAGGGGAATAACACCTATTCGGTTATTTTTTTTCAAAAGAGGAAAAGCGATCTCCTGATTACTTTTCCTCTTTGCTTTTGTGTCTTAGTGACTTCGCAGCATTATATTTTTGCTACAAAGCCACTGAGACGCATAGTGTGTTCACTAAACAATCCTGACTTATATCTTCATACCTAAAAAGCATGTAGTATACTCCTTTGTGACTTGGCGCCTTCGTAGCATTATTTTTTTGCTACAAGCCACTAAGGCGCACAGTGTATTCACTAAACACTCTTGACTTCTTCACATATCATCAAATAAATTACCTTTGCCGCATTATGACAATAGATCAGCTAAAAGATATAAAGAGCCGCGTTGAGGCCCTGAGGAGGTTTCTTTGACTACGAAAACAGAGTAGAAAAAATCAAAGAAGACGAACAACTTTCTGCATCTGCTGAATTCTGGAACGACCCCAAAAAGGCAGAAGCAGTAATGAAGCAGATTCAATCCAATAAGAAATGGGTACAGCAGTTTAATAATGCCTGTTCTAAGGTGGATGAATCAGAAGTGTTGTTTGAATTCTACCAATCCGGAGAAGGAAATATTGATGATATAGAACAGCAGTACCAGCAGGCGCTTATTGCAGTAGATGAGCTGGAATTTAAGTCCACCTTCACATCACAGGAAGACCAGTTAGGAGCAATTCTCGAAATCAATGCGGGAGCCGGAGGCACAGAAAGTTGCGACTGGGCAGCCATGCTTATGCGCATGTATATTATGTGGGGAGAGAAAAACGGGTATAAGGTCCATGAAATGGATGTGCAGTATGGTGATGTAGCCGGCATCAAATCCTGTTCCCTTGAATTTGAAGGAGACTTTGCCTATGGTTACCTCAAATCAGAGTCTGGTGTGCACCGGTTGGTACGCATCTCTCCTTTCGATTCCAATGCCCGAAGACATACTTCTTTTGCTTCGGTTTTTATTTACCCATTAGTAGATGACAGCATCAATATCGAAATCAATCTGAATGACGTTACCTGGGAAACCTTTCGGTCCGGCGGTGCAGGTGGCCAAAATGTAAACAAGGTTGAAACGGCCGTTCGCCTGCGTCATAAGCCATCAGGCATTGTGATTGCCTGCCAGGAAGACCGAACACAGGGCGGCAATAAAGACAAGGCCCTCAAGATGCTTAAGTCTAAGTTGTATGAGGAAGAACTGAGAAAGCGCAATGAAGAGCGCGATAAAATAGAAGCCGGTAAAAAGAAGATTGAATGGGGCTCACAAATCCGCAACTATGTGCTGCATCCGTACACCATGGTCAAAGACGCCCGCACCAAATACGAGCAAACTGATGCAAAAGCTGTGCTGGACGGGCAAATTGACGGATTCATAGAGGCATATTTAGAAAAAACTAACACCACTTAAGCTCT
>JBDSEW010000343.1:0-6192 GCA_039919825.1 Chitinophagales bacterium
CGCGCAATTGTAGATTTCTGGCTGGAAAAAAATCAGCTTTCAAAAGATGAGCTTATTTCAGATAAATCGCTCAGTCAAGCATTGCGATTACAAGCTGAAGAAGCGAAAATCTACCTTAGTGATCACGATTTTTACAAAGGCACACACGACACCTTTACCTGCAATATCTCGCGTGTTGAATTTGAAATGCTGATCAATCCCCTAGTGGAAAAAACCATTCTTGCAGTGAAGCGTGCACTGAAAGATTCCAAACTATCAACTACGGACATCCAAAGCATTGTGATGGTGGGTGGCGCTACCCGCATTCCACTGGTGAAACAAACAGTGGCTGATTTTTTTGGTAAGCCCGTGAATGATTCATTGAATCCGGATGAAGTGGTTGCATTGGGTGCGGCGATACAGGCTGATGTACTGGCAGGAAACCAGAAAGATATTTTACTGCTGGATGTTACACCGCTTTCACTGGGTATTGAAACCATTGGCGAATTGATGGATGTAATTATTCCACGCAATTCGAAAATTCCCACGAGTGCAGCAAGGCAGTATACTACTTCTGTTGATGGACAAAAAAACCTGAAGATTGCTGTGTACCAGGGCGAGCGGGATGTGGTGAAAGACAACCGGAAGCTGGCTGAATTTATTCTCTCGGGAGTTCCTGCCATGCCGGCAGGATTTCCTAAAATAGAGATCAGTTTTATTCTGAATGCAGATGGCATTCTAAAAATAAAGGCCAAAGAATTGCGGAGTGGTCTCGAACAAAGCATCGACATAAAACCTCAGTACGGATTGACAGATGCAGAAGTGGAAAAGATGCTGCTGGATTCCATCACCCATGCAAAAGATGATATGCAGGTGCGCAGTTTACTGGAAGCAAAAACCGAAGCACAACAGGTATTGCTTTCAGCAGAAAAGTTTTTAAAAAGCAATTCGGCTTTGCTTACACATGAAGAAGCTGAAGGCATGCAGAACTATATGACTCTTTTAAAAACATCGCTGGAGAGTGGAGACAAAGATTTAATTCATGTTAAGATGGATGAGCTCAATGAATACACACAGCCTTTTGCGCATCGGGTGATGGATCAGGTGATTGGGGAGGCGATGAAGGGGAAGAAGGTGTGAAGAGTTGAAAATTGATAATTGATAATTGATAATTGATAATTGAAAGTTGAAAGTTGATAATTGTTATTAGATAAACAGAAAAAACAAAACCCTTACAGTTCCGAAGAGCTGTAAGGGTTTGTTGTTTTATCAGAACAATAGAGTAGCTGACTGCTATTTGATCAGCATCACTTTTTGTTCCATCCTGTTCTCTCCGTTTAGTACTCTTACAATGTACATTCCGGAGGAGAGTTCCTTCAAGTTGAATTTGATGGTTTGTTCTTCTTTGCTTCCACCCATATCGGTCACCATCACTTGTCTGCCAAACATATCCATCAACTGAACTTTCACTGCGCCTTCGGCAGTATTTGAAAGGGTAATATACAGTTGATCTGCTGCTGGATTTGGCCATGCACTGAACGACATTTCGCTCTTCGATGAAACCAGGTCCCCATCTTCCATCTTCTGTCAAATGGTGATCTCCATCTTCTTCGAGGTATGTTTACATCCTGTTGTTTCATCTGTTACGTTTACTGAATACGTTCCAGATACGCAGGCATAATAGGTGTTTTTACCTGCTGCTCCAACTATGGCAACACCATTGATGCGCCACTATTAGGTATAATTTGGATTGTTCTTGGTGAGTAGCTTTACACTTACCAATACATCAATACTTCCATCTTTTCTTCCTACAGTGGTTACATCTGTATGTGTTCCGCTGGCTGAAAGGGCCGTAGGTTCACTGAATTTAACCTCCTGATTTCCACCCCCCTACCAATAATACTGCAAAAGTAAAGGTTCATAGAAAATTGTACGTAGAATAATTACTACACGAACTCTTCAATAACTACCCAGATACCTGCATTCTTAAAAAATACTGACTGGAATAATTAAAGTGCCTGCGCATCATTTAAAAACTCCCTATCTGAATCTCATAAAAGAGATTGGATTCGGGCAGGTTTATTCGCAAAACGTAAATTTGTTGCATTGGCTACAAGTTGAAAGTCAAAAGTATCATTTGGTTGAATTATTTAAAAAGCGGAAACACCTAACGGAATAAAATCCACATCAGTTACTAACTTGTGGTTTACAGATTAATCTGATTTAATAATATTGTATCATGAACGAGAAGATTATTAGCTGGTTACAGCATTTTATTGATAAAGCAGACAGTGGTGTTCGTCAGCGCGGAAAAACAGTTTTCAATAATATTCGGGAAGATGAGTATCAAATGAGCAGCCGGAAGATTTCAATGGATGTGGAAAGCTCTAACGGATTTGATTACTATTCAGTGGAATTGAAAGTGGATATTAAAAAAGAGGTAGCTACCGGCACCTGCGACTGCCCCTTTAATGAACAATATGAATCCACTTGCAAACATCAGATTGCTGTTGCTTTGCTGTGGAAAACAGTGCTAAGTGCGATGCAGGGAATAAGCGGTAAGGAACTCAAAATCTCTTCCAATACCGCTGTAACGCAGCTTGCTCCTGTCGCTTTTGACTTCAACCTATCAAAACTAAGTACCTGGGAATATACTTCTCTCATTAATAATTCCATTTTTAATGGTGCCTACCGATTTCCATGTACCATTGAAGAATTTGAAGAAGGCAGAAATATAGTTCTATCTCTTGTAATGCAAAACACAAAAGCTGCGGTGCGGTACGCCGGAAAAAATAAACTCCAAATCAGTTGCAATTGCGGCAAACTCCGCAACAACCTGTTTTGCATTCATGTTGCAAGACTTCTGGAAGAAATTAAAAATAAATATGGAATGTATTATTTCAGGAAGTTCGATGATTTTTCCGCTGAAATTAACGCAACACTTGCCGAATACGGTTTACTTAGCGGGGATTTGCTCGCAAAGGAATTCATGTTTGCTATTGATCACCAGGGCAATTTTATGGTGCAACAGATGCCCAAAAACCTGTTGAAAATTTCAAATCAAAACCAATGGTCTTTCATTGAAAATATAGTTACCCCAATTAAAAGCAAGAAACTTCCTCCAGATAAGTTGCTGATGCTCCCCAACAACTATACGGATGCTGGTCTGCTATTGAATATGTCAGGTAAATTTAATATCGGTCTTTGGATAGAAGGGTTGTTATTCTCCCAAAAAAATGGAAAGCAATCCGTGATGAAACATCCGCTTAAAACCAGGGATGACCTCATTCCCTTTTCAGAGTTTCCCGAAGCAGTGCTTAATTCACTTGAAAAAATCACCGAAGAATCGCTGATTAATTTCCTATCCGCAAAAGGTCATGGTAACATAAGGAATTTCACGCAACCATTTTCGCAGTTGTATGGGGATGCTCCTGCTTTAATCATGAATTACTGCAGTGAACGACTTTTTGAGATGAAAGATTTTTTAGCCGGCTACCCCAATCTCTATAAGTTAAACCACGGAGTAAAATTCAGCAGGCAAAATATTACTAAAATCTCCTTTTCCAACTACTCCATTCAATTGAGTTTTCAGTTACTTCAAAAGAATCAATTCATTGAAGTGCAGGCAACGGTAACCGTTGATAAACAGGAATTTCCACTCACTGCATTTACTATTCACCACAACTTATTCATGGAAAAAGAGGAAACACTCTTTTTAATTAACAAATCCGATATGCAAGTAATGAAGTGGTTTGCAGAAGGAAATGTAATTATTCATGAAAAGGAAAAAGAAGCGCTGCTTAGAAGATTGCTGATCCCGCTTTCTAAAAACTATCCTGTTGCCTTCAATAATATTATCAAGTATAAGACTGTTGATGCTGCACCTGCTGCCAGAGTATATGTGAGTGAACTGAACAACGACTTTTTACTAATCAAACCAAAATGGCAATATGAAAATATTGAAGTAGAAGGTGAAATTAGTGATGACAATCTGCTGGAAATGGAAGGAGCAGTTTACAAAATAAACCGGATACAAGAAGCGGAAAAGCAATTATGGAACACACTGAAGCCAATGCATCCCTTGTTTGCCCGTCAGCAGCAGGATTTTTTTTACCTACCCTTTAATGAGGCATTGAAAGGCAACTGGTTTCTTAAATTCTATCAGCAAATGCAGGAACATAACATCCCTGTATTTGGCATGAACAACCTGAAAAAATTCCGTTACAATACCAATTCACCAAAATTGCGGATGCAGTCCTCTTCAGGTATGGATTGGTTCGATCTGAAAATTGAAGTCACTTATGGTGACCAGGTCGTGCCCTTGCATGAATTGAAAAAAGCAATCATCAGCAAGCAGGATTTTATTTTATTGGATGATGGGTCTTTGGGTATGTTGCCCAAAGAATGGATTAATCAGTATTCAATGCTATTGAAGTTAGGTCATGTGAAAGAAAATAATCTGAAAGTTTCCAAATTCCACTGGACGATAATTGACGAATTGCACAATGAGTTAAATGATGATGCATTAGTGAAGGAGCTACTGGAAAAGAAAAACCGGTTACAAAATATCTCCTCCTATGAGGAAACACCCTTGCCCGCTTCCCTCCTGTCCGTTATGCGTGATTATCAAATGGCAGGTTATCAATGGCTGAATCAACTCGATCATTTGGGCTGGGGCGCATGCTTAGCCGATGACATGGGGCTGGGGAAAACCTTGCAAACACTGGCTTTTCTTCAACATGTTTCTGAAAAATATCCGGAAGAAACACATCTTATTGTTTGCCCTACCTCACTCATTTATAACTGGGAAACCGAAATCAATAAGTTTACTCCATCACTCACGTATCATGTGCACTACGGCAGCGACCGGGAGTTTAATGAAGACAAGTATAAAAACTTCCGCCTCATCATTGCCAGTTATGGCATGGTGAGAAGTGATATTGATCATTTTTCTGCATTCAAATTCGGATACGTTATACTCGATGAAAGTCAGAGTATAAAAAACCCGGCAGCTCAAATCACCAAAGCGGTGCAGTTGCTGAAAGCAAGAAACAGAATCGTGTTAAGTGGTACGCCAGTTCAAAACAACACCTTTGATCTGTTCGCGCAAATGCATTTCCTGAATCCCGGAATGCTGGGAAGCATGGAATTTTTCAAGAGCGAATTTGCCACGCCCATTGATAAATATGGAGAGAAGGACAAGGTGGCAGAACTTCGTAAACTCACCTATCCCTTTCTGCTGCGAAGAACCAAAGAACAGGTTGCGAAAGACCTTCCAGACAAAACAGAAACCATTTTATGGTGCGAAATGGATACGCAACAGCGAAAAATTTACAACAGTTTCAAAGAGTATTATCGCGTAAGCATTCTGCAGAAGATTGCTGAAGATGGAATTGCAAAAAGTGGAATATACATTCTGGAAGGATTGCTCAAGCTGCGACAGATTTGTGATTCACCGGCACTTCTGAATGAAGAAGAAAAGTATCCGAATGTTTCTGTAAAGATGGAGGAGCTGATCCGTGAGTTGCAGGAAAATACAGGAACACACAAAGCACTTGTGTTTTCACAATTTGTGGGCATGCTCAAACTGATTGAAAAAGAATTGCAGGCACGAAGTCTTACGTATGTCTATCTTGATGGAAGCACACCTGCAGAAAAACGTAAGGATGCAGTGAATGAATTTCAACAGAATGCCAATCAGCGGATTTTCCTCATTTCATTGAAAGCGGGTGGCGTAGGATTGAATCTCACTGCCGCCGATTATGTATACCTCATTGATCCGTGGTGGAATCCTGCTGTTGAGCAGCAGGCAATAGATCGCACGCACCGCATCGGGCAACAAAATAAGGTTTTTGCATACAAAATGATTTGTAAGGATTCCGTGGAAGAAAAAATTATAAAACTGCAGGAAAAGAAGAAAGCCCTGGCATCTGATCTTATTGCTGATGAAACCGGTTTTGTTAAGAAACTGACCAAAGAGGATGTGGAATTTTTGTTCAGTTAGCAGTTATCATGGTTAGGTCATAAGATTTCAACTAAATAAATGTCTTTCCATACATAAAAAAATCAATTGCATGATCTTCTAAAAGAAAAATCTTTGCCGTCGGCCTGACTTGATTATACAATGACATTGCCCGTTTCTTTGAATGGAGAGGTGAAATTCAGAAGGGAGTGGTGCTTACCAAATTGTCGCTAAATGAAACCGTCATGCCG
>JBDSEW010000347.1:0-2693 GCA_039919825.1 Chitinophagales bacterium
CGGCATGACGGCTCCTCCGGACCTTTTGAGACAGCCTCCTTCCTCCCCGCTCTCATCTATGATCATTATTTTGTTTGAAAATGTCTTCGTAAAATTCAATTTAGATCAAATCCTAACAGGCTCTAAACGCTTTATTTTTTACTGCGAATACATCCCGGGCTCAAAGAAATACTGCAATCCTGTTTCAGGATAGGTTCGAAAGAGTAATCATGGTTGTTCCTAAAGGATGCTCTTCCTGCAAAACACTGATGATACGGTCATAATCGCTTTTGTTACCAATAAAATTAATTCTGGAAACATCCAGAATTACAATACGCTGTTGCGTTTGTGTTTTGAAGTAATCGAAATAGACTTGTTGGATTTTACCCAGGTATTCTCCGGTGATATCTTTCTCATAAGGCCTTCCACGCTTGGCGATGTTGGAAAGTATTACGGGAACAGGGCTGTGTAAATAAAGGAGCAGTTCCGGTTCCGGAAGGGAAGCCTGAACGATTTGAGAGAGCCGTTTAAAAAGCTTGAATTCCTCCTCTACCAGGTTGATGCTTGCAAACAGGTGCGATTTGGCAAAGAGATAATCTGTAACCGTAAAAGAACTGAATAAATCCTGGGTTGCTGCAATGTCTTTCAATTGCTGGAACCGTTCTGCCAGGAAAAATAACTCCAGCGGAAAAGCATATTGCCTGGGGTTTTTATAAAAGAGTGGCAGGAAAGGGTTATCGGCAAACTGTTCCAGTATCAGTTTGCCATTAAAATCGCGGGCCAGCATATTGCAGAGCGATGTTTTGCCTGCTCCGATGTTGCCTTCGATGGTGATATAATTGTAACGCATCATTCCGGCGACAAGATAATGCACTGACCCGCCACGTTGACTAATGGAGAAGAATTAATAATTCCTCACTTGTTTTAATATAAATTTGCGCCCTTATCGTCCAACACATAAAACCATCATTCATGAGTTTCTGGAAAGTTTTCTTTGGGTCGTTACTGGCCTTTGTAATCGGTAGCTTCCTCATATTGTTTATTGTGATTGCCTTGATTGCCGGCATCGCTGCATCTTTTTCTGAGGAAGGATCATCAACCATCAAATCCAACAGTGTGTTGAGTCTCAACCTCAGCTATGAGATTCCGGAACAAACCACCTACATCCCTTTCCAGGGATTGTCTTTTTCCGATTTCAAGCCCGCCATTGCCCCGGGCGTTTACGACATCATGAAGAATATTGAGAAGGCGAAAACCGATCCTTCGATCGAAGGCATCTATCTCCACTTTGGATACATTGGCCTTGGAATGGCGAACACCGACCAGATCAGGAATGCATTGCTCGATTTCAAAGAGTCGGGAAAATTTGTTGTAGCGTATTCCGAACTATACACTGAGAAAGCATATTACCTCTGTAGTGTTGCTGATAAGATAATTGTGAATCCCAAAGGCCTGGTGGAATTCAATGGTATGAGTGCACAGTATCCTTTTTTTAAAGGACTGCTTGATAAAGTAGGTGTGCAGGCACAGGTATTTTACGATGGAAAATTTAAATCTGCCACCGAACCTTTCCGCCTCGATTCGATGAGCAAAGAAAACGAACTGATGACACTCACGCTGCTGAATGATATCCATGATAAGGTGATGAAAAATATTTCGGAGAGCCGTAAGATCGGAAGAGCGCCACTGGACAGCGTCAACTATAACCTGTTGGTGCAAAATGCAAGCGATGCAAAAAAATACGGCATTGTGGATGAAGTATGGTTTGAAGACCAGGTTCGTGACTACCTGAAAGAGCAACTGGAACTGGAAGGAAAAGACAAGATCGAAATGGTGACTTTAGCCGATTATCTCACCGTACCCGGAAAGAAGGAAGAGGTAACCCTGCAAACCGATAAGATTGCCATTCTCTTTGCAGCCGGTGATATTGTGGATGGAAAAGGAGATGATGACAACATTGGTTCTGAAAAATTTGTAAAGGAGCTTAGAAAGCTCAGGGAAGATGATAAAGTGAAGGCGATTGTATTCAGGGTGAATTCTCCGGGAGGAAGTGCACTTGCATCTGATGTTATTGCAAGGGAAGTTCAGCTAACGGTAGCGAAGAAGCCGGTGGTGGTTTCTATGGGCGACTACGCAGCTTCAGGAGGTTATTACATTTCAGCGTATGCTTCGAAAATTGTTGCACAACCCAATACGCTCACAGGTTCTATCGGAGTATTTGGCATTTATCCCAACATGCAAAAACTTTTTGAAGATAAGCTCGGTATCAATTTCGACGGAGTAAAAACGGGTAAGTATTCTGACTTCGGAGATATCTCCCGTCCATTGCGGGAAGATGAAAAAATGATTGTTCAGCGTGGCGTGGATACTATTTACCACGACTTTAAAGCCACCGTTGTAAAAGGAAGAAAGATAAGCGCTTCATTGGTAGATACCATTGCACAGGGCCGTGTGTGGACAGGCAGCCAGGCGCTTGCTTTCGGGCTGGTAGATACACTCGGCGGGTTGGAAGACGCCATCAAGGTGGCCGCACGGTTGGTGAATTCCTCCAGCTACCGTCTGATAGAATATCCGGAGGTGGACAAAGATATTTTCGAACTGGTGAAAATGTTTCGTGATGGAAATGAATCCAATGCCATTAAGGAAAAGCTGGGTCCGTTTTATGCTGCATATGAACAACTGCAAAGCTTTTCGCAAATGAAAGGGGCACAGGC
>JBDSEW010000401.1:0-8057 GCA_039919825.1 Chitinophagales bacterium
GCGATGTGTATGTAAACGATGCTTTTGGAACGGCTCACCGTGCGCATGCTTCTACAACGATTGTGGCTAATTTTTTTCCTCCCGAAAAAAAGATGTTCGGTTACCTGATGGCATCTGAATTGGAAAATGCAGACAAAGCCATTAAGAATCCGGCCCAACCTTTTACAGCAATCATTGGTGGTGCAAAAGTTTCCGATAAGATTTTAATCATAGAACAGCTTCTCGATAAAGCTGATAACATCATTATCGGTGGTGGAATGGCGTACACTTTTTTCAAGGCAATGGGAGGAAATATAGGTAACTCTCTGTGTGAAGAAGACCGTTTGGAAAATGCAGTGCAGTTACTGAAGAATGCTGAGGAAAGGGGAGTACAAATTTTATTGCCGGTTGATTCAATTACTGCTGACGCTTTCAGCAATGAGGCTAATCGCGGCATTTGTGAAAGCATGAGCATCACGACAGGATACATGGGATTGGATATCGGCCCCAGAGCCATTGAAGAGTTTACCAAGGTGATCCTGTCCTCGAAAACAATTTTATGGAATGGCCCGATGGGAGTATTTGAATTCAGTAATTTTCAGGATGGAACAAAAAGTATTGCGCTTGCTGTAGCAGAAGCTACCTCAAAAGGTGTGTATTCACTGATAGGAGGCGGGGATTCTGTTTCCGCCATTAATAAATTCAAGCTGGCTGATAAAGTGAGTTATGTTTCAACAGGCGGGGGCGCAATGCTGGAATATTTTGAAGGAAAGATATTGCCCGGTATTGCGGCAATTGTCAACGGATAGTCATTCTATTTCATTCCCCTGATAATTGTGATATTCTCCATTTCCCTCAGCAATTTTAGCAATGGTGAATACCAGTTACAACTGGTACGCGAATCTTCAGTGCAAATGCAACTGTTTATTTTTGCATGGTCAGCAGGTTCATTCAAAAGCACATTGGCTTAAAAAAATCTTTGTATGGGTTAAGTTATTCCTGATGACCGATTTTTCTGATTCAACAGGTTGATGTGGTATTTTTAGCTGAACTCGCCTGATTGCTTACTTTTGCAACCGCCAATAATTCAATCAACCATGCTGAAATTGAAAGGGTGCTTTTTGGCACTTACCACTCTTATTATAGTTAACCTTTCTTTTGCTGCACCTCCTTCGCCACCTGATGAAGGAATGTGGCTGCTGAGCCTGGTCGATAAGTATAACTATGAAACCATGCGGCAGCTGGGTTGTAAACTTTCTTCATCCCAGATCTACAGTGAACAGGAGCCCAGTTTAAAAGATGCTATTGTTTCATTCGGTGATTTTTGCACCGGTGAGTTTGTTTCGGATAAAGGACTTCTTTTCACTAATCACCATTGCGGATTTGATGCGATTGCCAGCCACAGTACCACTGAAAATAATTTGATTGAAAATGGTTTCTGGGCAGCAGACTATTCTAAGGAATTAACCAACCCCGGATTGTTTGTGAAGCTGATGGTGCACATGCAGGATGTCACCGATTCCATTGTGCCGAAACTGGAATCACTTTCAGCAGATGACAGGCAGAAGAAGATCCAGGAGTTGTCGAAAGCCATTTCAACAAGGGCTTCTGAAGAAGGAAAATACAAAGCAGATTTGAAATCTTTCTTTTACGGAAACCAGTACTTCCTTTTTGTCTACCAGGTTTTTCATGATGTAAGGTTAGTAGGAACTGCCCCTGCATCCATCGGAAGATTTGGTGGCGATACAGATAACTGGATGTGGCCACGGCATACCGGCGACTTTTCAGTATTCAGGGTATATGCAGACAAGGACAATAATCCTACTGCAGCGTATTCACCTGAAAATGTTCCTTATCAACCCAAATACTTTTTACCGGTTTCCCTGAAAGGAATCAATGAAGGTGATTTTCAGATGGTAATGGGTTATCCGGGAAGCACCAACCGCTACATCCCTTCTTTTGCCATTCAGCATGTAATCGATAAAAAAAATCCCACGTTACTAAAAATTATTTCCACCATCACAGCAGTGATGAAGCAGGATATGGATGAAGATCCTAAATTAAAAATTTCTCTTGCATCAGATTATGCAACACTGATGAATTCTCAAAAGCTGTATGAAAGCCAGCTTCCGGGTCTTGAGAAAATGCATTTGGTGGAAACCAAAAAAGCAGAGGAAGGTGCATTTTTATCATGGGCCGAAAAACAATCTTCTGAGGTAAGCGATATGTATACCCATGTGTATGAAGACCTGAAGCTGAAGTACACATTGCTGGATAAGTTAGAAGAACCTTATTACTATTCGTATTTCAATGTAATTTTTTCCCCGACCGGAAATTTTGCAATCGACGTAAATAAGATCGAAGGCATTTTTTCGAAAGATGTTACCGAAGATGCGAAGCAGGAGGTTATGGATGACATAAAAAAGTCTGCGGACGAATATTTTCTTTCGCTGACTCCCGGAACTCAAAAGAAGGTATTACAGGCAATGCTGGAAGTGTATTGCCGGGAAGAACCAGGAGGTGAAATACCACAGCCAGTAAAAGATATCCTCAATAACTACAAGGGAAATACGACGACAGAAAAGCTTTCTGCTTTTACTGATGAGGCATTCAGTAAATCCATTCTTACTTCCAAAGAACGCTTTGATGCATTTATGTCAAAGCCTTCCATGAAGACGCTGAAAAAAGATGCGTTGTATAATTTCTATGTTGGTTTGTATGCGGTGTCAACAGTATATCGTCAGCAGTACCAGGGAGTAAACCGCGACATTGCAAAAGACATGCGCACGTATATGCAAGGCCTGATGGAAAAGGATCCCAGCCAGCACCTGTATCCTGATGCCAATTTCACGTTGCGGCTCAGCTATGGCACGGTGCAGGACTTTGAACCACGCGATGCCGTGCACTACGACTGGATGACTACCATGAGCGGTATATTGGAGAAGCAGGACAGCACGTATGAGGATTATAAAGTTCCACATCGGCTTATTGATCTCTACCGTGAAAAGGACTTTGGTCGCTATAACTTTAATGGTGATGTGCCGGTTTGCTTTATTACCACCAATGATATAACAGGAGGTAATTCAGGCAGCCCGGTTATTAATGCAAAAGGAGAGATGACCGGACTTGCATTTGATGGCAATTATGAAGGAACTGCGGGTGATTATGAAGTGGACCCGGCCTTGAACCGCACAATATGCGTTGACATCCGTTATGTTTTATTCATCATGGAAAAATATGCCGGTGCGGAAAACCTGGTGAAAGAATTGAGGGTCGTTTACTGAGTTTTGAATTGAAAGGGTAACCTCGTTATCACGTCAAATTTCATTGTTTTAGTTTTGCATAAATTTTTAGTTATGAAAAAAGTACAGCAACCACTTATCGGAAGCATGCAGGCAGTTGTAATCATCTTAGTGATAGCAATGGGTTGCAATACCACCGGAAATGGCAGCAATGCTACAGCAGCCAGCAATTCCACTGTTCAAACTGGAAGTGGTGAGGCAGGTATTTTAATTACTACCACCAATTCGGTTCCTCTTTACAAGCAAGTTCATTCGGGTTGTACGATCGATATTTTTTTTGGAAAAGGCATGGTGCCCCGCAATGTGCTGGCTGATCCGTATTTCTCCTGGATAAAGGCACTGAACCTGTATTCATTGCAATACAGCGGTGGAAGCACTTCCGATCACGAGCATGCTATTATCGGAGATACATTAATTAACGGTGGAAAAGGAGATGGATATAACATGCGGCGTGAAGATGCTACGGCAAGAGGCGAGTCGTTCGAAGGATTACTGGATGGAGTAGGTACGGTAAAATTCGGAGTTGATTTTTTCAATCAATACGCAGCATTGGTGCGTAAGCTGAAGGTGCGTGGTGATATTATTGCAAATGTACAGAGTGGTACACTGGATGAATTATACTGGAAGATCGAGCGCTCTCATGCTCAAAGGGTGATCTTCGGCCTTGAACAAAATATAAGCAGCAACAGCCGCGATTTTCCCGATGGCAGTGCTTACCGGAAAAAAATAGCCACATGGATTGAGGCAGTTGAAAAAAAATACCCTGGAATAATTACCGTGATTGATGCAGCACCTATCTACCGGCAATCAGCCAAATTCGGTACCTGGAACAAACAGCTCGAAGGGATTCCCGGTGATGAAGCCCGCCTGTATCTTTGGGATAAAGACCTGTTTGAAGCAAAGGAAAATCCCGCAGATAACCTCCCTGTTATCAACCAGGTTTTTTCAACAACCATTCCGCAGTGGCTGACAAATTTCAAGAGCACATTTCCCGGAAAGAAAGCTTCCGTTTGCCAATGGGGTATCAAAGCCAAATCGCCTATCCACAATACCATGATCGGTTGCCTGTATCTTGGTAAATTCTATGAATTCATGATCAGGTATAACAAGGACAATAATAATTTTATCGGTTATGCCTCTTTCATGACATTAAAAGCACTGAACAGGGGAGAAAATGAAAAAGCAGATGCTGATAATTTTTACAAAACTTTGAAGGCATGCGGATTGCTTTTTACCGGTAATAAACAGGTAAACGACATGGTGATCAGTGGGATCAATGGAGTGAGTGGTGTGTCGTGCAGTGAAAATGGCATCAATACCTTGTTGCTGATGAATGAAACGGGAAGTGAAGTAAATATTCCTTCCATCAAAATTAATGGCAGCAGCGTAACGGGTAAAGGTTTTACCGTTAATTCTGTTGCAGCTTCTTCACTTGGCAGTTATGATGTAACTGAAGCCGTAAATAAGGTGAATAATCTTACCTTAAAACCCTATTCAGTGAATGTGGTGACTTTTTAGTCAATGATCAATAGTGAATGGTTGAGTGAAAAAAATCTTTTTCTTTTCCGATAAACAATCCGAATTTTAGGATATTTAATCAGGACTTATGATTTCTAAATCTGCTCAACCCGATCCCATCGAACAACTTCTTGAGAAAATTTCAAAGGAGGTGAAGCGCGAGGAAGAGCAGCTATTGGCCAGTTTTATGCAAAGGGCGATTGCGCGTACGATTGATACTGCGATAATTGTGGGTGTGGTATATGGTTTCCAGGCATTGGTTATCTACCTGATTACCCGCGACAATCCTTATAATGTAGACTTCATTATCAAAAGCGTTCAGCAGGCCATGCCTGCTTTTGCCCTCATGCTTTGGGTGTTGATGTATTCTCCTGTAATGGAAAGCACCGGTGGTACAGTAGGTAAACGAATCATGCGCATTCACCTGGTTGACCTGAATACCCGTCAGGTTCCCGTTTTTAGAATGTGTGCTGCACGCTCTTGGATCTACCTTATATTGGTGGTGCTTGCGGGTGTCCCAGCCATACTGAGCTGCCTTGCCTTTTTCATTTCCGACTACCATCAAACATGGCACGACAAGCTTACCAATATGATTTGTGTGAAAAACTAATCACGCATTTGATTTGTTCGCTGTAGCTTTGCGCATCACCTTCAAATACCTTCTCCATGCTGTTCATCCATTTACTTTTTTCGTGGTACACCTTTTTTAATCCGCTTGAAGTTGCACCTGCCGGTATTCAGGCTGGAATATGGCGCGGTGTATTGACGACCAACGGAGGCGAGCTGCCGTTTAATTTCGAGACGAAATACGTTGGAGGGCAGCTCCAGATTGAAATTATGAATGGAGAAGAAAGAATTAAAGTAAGTGAAATAAGCATCGCTGACGACAGCGTGATTATTCAACTGCCTGTATTTGATTCGGAATTCCGGTTAAAATATACCCCTCAAACATTAACCGGTTTATGGATCAATCACTCTCGAAAGACTAACAATGTGTTTCCCTTTAAAGCTGAATATGGAAAGCAATTCCGATTTACTCCCGAGACTTTAAGGCCGGTAGACAATGTTAGCGGCAGGTGGGAGGTCGATTTCAGCAAGGGTACTGCCGATAGTTCAAAAGCAATTGGCGTTTTTAATCAATCAGGAAATGAGCTGACAGGCACTTTTTTAACCACCTCAGGTGACTACCGTTACCTGGCTGGCACGGTACAGGGTAATGAGTTTCTTCTTTCCTGTTTTGACGGTTCACATGCCTTCCTTTTCCTGGCTACCATCGATCCCGGTGGGGTATTGCATGGAATGTACTATTCCGGAAATCACTGGCAGGAACCGTGGACTGCACATCGTAATAGTGACTTTGAGTTGCCCGACCCATCCACACTCCTGTCTCTGAAGACCGGTTATGATAAATTAGCTTTTTCCTTTCCTGATTTAAGTGGAAATTTGGTCTCTCTTTCTGATAAACAGTTTCAGAATAAAGTAGTAATGGTTCAGGTATTGGGATCCTGGTGCCCGAATTGTATGGATGAAATGGCTTATTTTTCTCCACTTTATGATCAGTATCATATAAACGGTTTGGAAATAATCGGGCTCGCTTATGAAAAAGCGGTTGGAGAAAAAGCAGTGCAGAACGTAGATCGGTTAAAGAAACGTTTTAATGTTCAATATACTATTTTGATTGCCGGTCAGCCAGGTTCGGACGCAATTAAAACGCTGCCTATGCTGAGCGGAATGTTTGCCTACCCCACCACTTTCTTCATTGATCGCAAGGGCAGCCTCCGAAAAATTTATTCCGGTATCAATGGACCGGCTACAGGGAATGCGTATGAGAAATGGAAAGATGACACCAGGGGACTGGTAGAGAAATTATTAGCTGAGTAAAGGTCATCCGTTAATAAAATTTTTGTTCCCATTGCCATTGATCCACTTGGTTTTGTATTTTTGGCCCTCCACCGATAAATTATTTACCAATCAAAAAAACTCTCACCATGACTAAATCTACATTCCTGTTAACATTGGTGTTTCTGTTTGCTGCATTTGCCCAGGTAAATGCACAATCCTACAAATACCCTTTGTTTGAACATTTTACCCAAGCCAGTTGCGGACCCTGTGCTACACAAAATCCATCTTTTCAAGCCACCATTCTCGAACCGAATCCGAATTCCGTTCGCCACATCGCTTACCATACTTCGTGGCCGGGTTTTGATCCGATGTACAATGCCAACACCACTCAAAGCGCTGATCGTGTAAATTTTTACGGCGTTTCCGGTGTTCCTGATATTTTTCTGCAGGGCAACTTTAAAGAAGCGCAGCCTGGTGGCATGACCATGAGCGATGTGAATTCTATCGTTTCTCAAACAAGCCCGGTAAAGATAACTGTGCAGGATGTTGACAATGGAACATCACATGATGTAAATGTAACGATCAGATCAGTGGGTACACCACCTGCGGGAACATGGAACCTGGTGAATGTCGTGATCGAGAGAAACGTAAACTACGCGAATCCTCCCGGTAACAATGGAGAAAAGTACTTTCCAAATGTGATGCGCAAAATTGTTCCCAGTTCTAATGGTGTGGCTGTTACCTTACCTGCTCTTGGTAGTGAGTCAACCTTCTCCTATACCTATGATGAAGATGCTGCCTGGAATATGGATGAAATAGGTGTTGTTTCCTTCCTTCAAAATTCGCCATCGAAGGAAATTCTGAATGCAGGGTCTTCTTTTGATGAAGTGCAGAATGCATTGCTCACACCACCCGTTACTACTGCAAAAGACGGTTTGAATGGTGTTGCAACCAGTTTTGATTTTAATACAGGAAACGGAGGCAACACTGATGAAGATTTTATTTTCACTTTAACGAGTGATGCACCGGCTGACTGGTCAGCGTCATTCACTGTAAATGGAACTACCGCTTCACTGGCAACCATCATCATGACCGCTAACAGCAGTCTTGCTGGAACGATAGATGTAACTCCTGGTCCTGCACCTGCATTTGCAACCTACTCTCTTTCTATTGCTCCCGCGAATAATCCCAATGCTCCGGCCATGCTCACACAAGTATATGTGATCTCAGGCGTGACAGATCTTATTGTTAACAATGCTGCAGGTAATGGCGTAACTCCTGGTGATGCAGCAACCTGGCAGGCAGGCTTTGTGAATGGTTTGAATGCAGCCGGAAGCACTACTTATGATGTGGTGTATCATACTGCTGCGCAAAATGCCTTTTCACAGGGTGCAATGGTTGGTGTTAAACACCTGT
>JBDSEW010000433.1:0-4439 GCA_039919825.1 Chitinophagales bacterium
ACAATCAATGCAATGATGGTGGCAACTGCAAACACCCACCAGCTAATTTGTATCCGGTAAGCAAATTCATTCAGCCATTGATTCATGATCCACCAGGCAATAGGAAGTGCGATCACTGCTGAAATCAAAACCAGCAACAGAAAATCTTTTGATAACAGGGTGACGATGTTATTCAGGCTCGCTCCAAGTATTTTCCGGATTCCGATTTCTTTAATACGCTGGCTAATGGTGAAAACAGAGAGTCCTAATAACCCAAGGCAGGCAATAAAGATCGCGATGCAGGAAAAGATGGTGAAGATGGTTCGCTCCCGTTGATCTGCCTGGTATAAATCCACAATGCGTTCATCAAGAAAAGTATAATCAAGGGGTACTTCCGGAAGGAATTTCTTCCAGCTTTTATCAAGGTGATCGATAGAAGCATGCAGATCATTGCCGCCCATTTTTACAGAAACCCAATTGGAATAATTCATCCTGTTGGGAAGAAAGAAGATCATCGGAACAATCTGTTCATGCATGCTTTCAAAATGAAAATCGTTGGTTACTCCGATCACATTGCCTTTTACTCCGCCGTAAACAATTGCTTTTCCGATGGCATTTTCCGCAGTATTCCATCCCAGCATATTCACTGCTGCTGCATTAATGATGTAGGAAGAAGTATCAGTACCGAAATCCCTCGAAAATCCACGGCCTGCTAACATTTGAATATCGTACGTACGAAAGAATTCATAATCGGTGGTCACAAACTTTAGCTCTGCACTTGTAAGAACCAACGAATCACCTGAAGAAACTCTTGCTCCCAGGTCGTCAAGCAGGCTTCCGCTGGGAATCCTGGAAGAACGGGTAACATCTTTGATGGAAGGTGACTGTAGCATTTCATTTCTGAAAGCCTGGTATGCATCATCACCCTGAAAATAATAAAACATAGTCGCAAGTTCGTCTTTGTTATAACCCAGCGAAGTATTCTGAATAAATCGCAGTTGCTGAAAAATAATCACCGTACCGATGATTAATATGATCGAAATACAAAACTGAACAACTACCAGCGCCTTTCTGAAATTGATGCGACTTGTTGAAAAGGAGAATAAACCTTTCAAAACAATTACAGGCTGGAAAGAAGAGAGGAATACAGCGGGATAAATTCCTGACACCACACCCGTCACCAATGGTAGCAACACAAGCGCGATCAATATTTTAGCATCGATCAGGTTTGAAATCAAAAGATGCTGTCCGCTAAGCTTATTCAATGAAGGAATAAATATCCAGGTCAGCAACAATGCGAGCACCATGGCAATGATGGTGAGCAGCACCGATTCCCCGATAAACTGAAGGATGAGTTGTGAACGTTGTGCTCCAACTACTTTGCGTACTCCGATCTCGCGTGCACGTAACGACGAACGCGCCGTAGAAAGATTCATGTAGTTGATGGCAGCAATCAGTAGAATGAAAAGGGCGATTGCGGAGAAAATATAAACCCTTGAAATGTCGCCGTTCACTTCAAGTTCTGAGTCGAGATGCGAATGCAAATGAATAGCGGTTAGTGGTTGCAAAACAAGTGCTGTTCTCTTTGAGGGTGTTCCTGCATTTTTATAAACTGCATCTAAATGTTCATCGATAAAATGTGGAAATGATGCCTGTAGTTTTTCAACAGGATAGTTTTCAGAAAGCAGGATATAAGTATAGAAAGAGTTATTGCCGAAACTTGTAGCAAGTGCCTCCTTCCCATAAATAGAAGAATCATTCAGCGTAGCAAAAGATATCAGGATATCAGGATGCACATGCGAAGCATTGGGAAAAGATTTATATACACCTGTTACCTTCATATCATATTGATTGCTGAAGCGAATCACCTTGTTCATCGGATCTTCATTTCCGAAATACTTCTTCGCCATCTCTTCATTCAGCATAACCGAATAGGGTTCTGACAGGGCTTTCTTGGGATTACCTGTAATAGTATTAATAGTGAAAACATCAAACAGATATGGATCGGCGTAGTAGGCGTTGTTCTCATTAAAAACATTCTCTCCGTATTTGAAGGTGCCTCCGGAGGAAAATAGGCGCGTCATCTTTTCAATATCCGGGAAATCATTTTGCAGTAATGGACCAAATGCCGGAGCAAGTGCGCCCAGGTTGAAAGACGTTGAACCATTGTCAGCATAAAAAACCCGCGTGATCCGGTAGGTTCGATCTGCATTTTCATTGTAACGATCGTAGCTGAGTTCATTAATGATATAGACAAGAATCAAAAGGCAACAGGTAAGTCCGACCGTTAGCCCAAATAAATTGATAAAAGACGTGAGCCTGTGCTTCAATAAATTCCGAACCGCGATTTTAAAATAATTATTCATGGTGATTTCAGGTATCAACTACTAAGGACTAAGGACTCACTACTCACTACTCACTACTCACTACTCACTACTCTTTCAAGCCATAATATTCTCCATCACCGCCTGACCATCGAGCATGCGCACAATGCGATGACTGAAGCGCGCATCATGTTCGCTGTGGGTCACCATTACGATGGTAGTTCCCTGCTCATTCAGGTCGGTGAGCAGTTGCATTACTTCATTGCCATTGTGAGAATCGAGATTTCCTGTAGGTCCATCTGCGAGAATGAGCTTCGGATGGTTCACTACTGCACGGGCTACTGCCACACGCTGTTGCTGACCACCGGAGAGTTGCTGCGGATAGTGATTGCGGCGGTGCATGATCTGCATCTTGTCGAGCACTTCTTCTACACGTTTCTTCCGGTCGGGGCCTTTTACACCAGTATATATGAGTGGCAGCTCCACATTCTCATACACAGTAAGTTCATCTATCAGGTTAAAGCTTTGGAAAACGAAACCAATGTTTCTCTTTCTCAACTCAGCACGCTTACGTTCATTGTAGTGCGCTACTTCTGTTCCGTTGAAAAGAAAACTACCGCTATCCGGATCGTCGAGGAGTCCAATAATATTGAGCAGCGTCGACTTGCCGCAGCCGGAAGGTCCCATGACGGCGATAAATTCGCCTTCTTTTACTTCAAGAGTCAGCTTGTTTAATGCAACTGTTTCCACTTCGTCGGTACGGTAGATTTTTTCGAGGTCTGAGATTTTTAGCATAGTGTGGGAGTAGGGTTAGGTTTTCGGGATTTAGTTTAGGTATCAGGTTTAAGGTATCAGCCTGGGGCGTGCTTTGTATTGGAGTTTATTACTATTTTTGACTGGAGATTCTATTTTATCACTTATTCTAAAAACTATTCTATGAGAAATTTTAAAGAACTTATTATTTGGCAAAAAAGCCATGAATTGTGTTTAAAAATCTATAAGGTTACCGCTTCATTTCCAAAGACTGAAGTATACGGTATCACGTCACAAATGAGGCGCTCATCCTCTTCCATTCCTACAAACATTGCCGAAGGTTGCGGAAGAAGAAGCGATCCTGATTTCAGACGGTTCCTAACCTTTGCCGCAGGATCAGCCTCTGAATTGGAATACCAGGTTCTCCTTTCAAATGATTTAGAATTTATCACTCCTGAATTTTTTAATCTGCTTACAAAAGATGCTATCGAAGTCCGCAAAATGATCTACTCTTTTTGTTTAAAATTGAAGTAGCTATCAAGTGTGTGGTCAGGTATCAGGTACAAGCAATTGTTTGGTAGCTGAAACCTGAAACCTGATACCCCTTCACTTCTTCAACACTAATTCATCCATCGTTCCATAATTCTCATAACTCGATGTCACCACTTTATCACCAGGCTTCAATCCCGAGAGCACTTCATAGTAATCCGGATTTTGCCGGCCGATTTGAATGTCAGTTTTGTAAGCAGTACTTCCTCCTGAGTTTAATTTAAAGATCCAGTTGCCTCCTGTCTGTTGAAAAAATCCTCCCTTAGGAAGTAACAAGGCCTGTGTTTCATCACTTAATGCAAGCCGTATCTGTAATGTTTGTCCGCGACGAATGCCCTGGGGAACATCACTCACAAAATCCATGTCCACCTGGAAGCGACCATTGTTCACCTGCGTGAAAACTTTTTTGATTTTTAATTGATATGTTTTATTAGCAAAAGTGAATTCACCGACAAGGCCGATAAAAATGCGGGAAATGTAATGCTCATCAATATCCACCCTTACTTTAAATCCGCTGAGCACATCAATCTGACCGAGACGATCTCCCTTACTCTTCGATTCACCAATTTCTGCATCCAATGAAGTAAGCTGCCCGTCCACCGGTGCGCGCACTATCAGGTCACCTACCTTCCGTTGCATGAGTTCCAGTGCGTTCTGCATGTGACCGTATGACTCTTTCATTTGTGCCAGTTGTTGCTTGGTAGAAATCGAATCCTGTGTAAGTGTTTGTTGCGTCAACTTTTTTCTCCGTAGCTGGTAGTTGTATTGATTTTCACTGGACTGAAATTCCTGCATGCCGATCACATTCTGCTCGTACAATTGCTTATTCATTTT
>JBDSEW010000454.1:0-6352 GCA_039919825.1 Chitinophagales bacterium
ATGGAACTCAAGCCTGTATATATTCCTCAGATGTTCCGGGAAATTAATCCACTGAAAGATTGCGATGCATATCTGCAGTTAAAAAAAATAATGCATGAATTCAAGCCGGATATTGTTCATACACATGCAGCAAAAGCAGGAACTTTGGGACGGTTGGCAGCCAGGGCCTGCAGCGTACCGGTGATCGTACACACCTTTCACGGCCATGTGTTTCATTCTTATTTCCCTGCATGGAAAACAAATATGTTTATCCGCATCGAACGGTACCTGGCCAGCAAAAGCACACGCATCATTGCAATCAGCAACAAACAAAAAGAAGAGCTAGCCAATGAATACAATATCTGCATGCCGGAAAAGATTGAAGTAATTCCACTCGGATTCAACCTTGAAAAATTTTCCACTGGCCTTCCCGCCAAAAGAAAAAAATTCAGAGACTATTATCTTATTGACGATGATGAAATTGTTATCGTGATCGTCGGCCGTTTGGTAACCATAAAAAATCACACCCTATTCTTGAAGGTATTGAAAAATATACAGCGCGAGACTTCAAAAAGAATACGTGCTTTTATTGTGGGTGATGGAGAAGATCATCAGCAAATTGAAGAAAAAGCCATTGCACTTCAGCTTGACTTTACTAATTTCAAAAGTGAACGGCGGCCTGCACTGCTCACCTTCACCTCATGGATCAGAGAAGTGGATGAGGTATATGCTGGTGCAGACATTGTAGCACTCACTTCGCTGAATGAAGGCACACCGGTGAGCCTGATTGAAGCACAGGCCGCAGGTAAACCGATCGTAACTACGGATGTTGGAGGTATTACAGATATTGTAGTGCCAGGTAAAACGGCCTTTGTGGTAGCAGCAAATGATGAACAGGAGTTTTCCAGGAAACTTCTTCAATTGGTAGAAAATGATGAATTAAGAAAAAGTTTGTCAGACCTTGACGCATCTTCCATTATAACCAATTTTGATTACCGCCACCTTGTTTCAAAAACAGCCTTACTTTATCGCAGGCTGTTAAAAGAAGCAGAAGGTGCTTAGTCATCAGTTTTCAAAAATAAAAATAAGAACGGTTCCGTATCATGTGATTCCATAGAATGCCTTCTTTTTGGTCTTTTCGACTTTGCGCTTATAATATTTACACTACCCGTCCTCATTTCATGTTAGCGCAGATTTATCTACATTTGAATTTCAGTAAACATCCTCTTGTTTGAAACGAATTGCTGCATTGCTGTTAATAGTGGTGGGTATCTCTTCCTGTAAGGTTTTTTATCCCGACCGTCTTTTTAAAACCGACAAAGACTTTCCATTAGTATCACCCGATTCTCTGCAAGTGCCTAAGGAATATGTAATTCGTGCCGGCGACTTGCTCGCCATTGGCATTTTTTCCAACAATGGCTATGAACTGGTGGATGTTATTGCAAAGGACAATGGTTCTGCTTCAGCCATCAATTATGTGGTGAAGGAAGATGGTTATATAATGCTTCCCATGCTTGATTCCGTATTCATTACAGGTTACTCGCTGGGTGACGCAGAAAAGTTGCTGGAGCAAAAATACAGTTACTATTTTGTAAATCCCTTCGTTCGGGTCGACGTTACCAATCGCAGGGCTTATGTGTACCGTGGCCGCCAGGGTGCCAGCGTGGTAATACTGGATAAGGAAAATATGAATTTGCTGGAGGTGCTTGCCAAAGCGGGTGGTATGCCTTCGTTTGGTAAAGCGGACAGAGTTAGAATTCTCCGTGGTGACCTGCGTCATCCCGCTGTTTTTGATGTGGACCTTTCTTCCGTGGAAGGAATGATGCAGGCTAACCTGAGGATTGAAGCGAATGATATCATTTACATTGATGCCAAACTTGGCACCAACGATGTGCTGTACCAGATAACACCGGTACTTACATTAATTTCCACCATACTGGTGATTTATACAACCATTCTTGCAATCAATGGAAACTAGGAGTTCAAATAGCAGTGATCGGAAGACTATTTTAAGTCCCGTGCAGCGATTGTTGGGTGAAGATTTTAACCCTGCATTATTGCTGATCATGATCCGCAAAAGTTTTATCTGGTGCGTCATCATCCTGCTGGTTACTACCTCTACCGCGCTTCTTTATCTGCGCTATACGCCTCCCAACTACGAAGTGAATGCATCCCTTATTGTAAAGGCCATCAATACTGCGCAGGCACTCGACATGCAGAACAGTCTTTTCCAGCAAAAAAACAGTAACCTTGATATAGAGAAAGACATTCAGATCATGAAGTCAAGCGTGATCATTGATCGCGTGATCGATTCGCTGCCTCTGCAGGTAAGCTATTATCGCGCAGGAAATATTTTGAATGAAGAACTTTACAAAAACAGTCCCTTCCTCATCAGCGCTGTTGTAAATGATCCCGCGTACTTCGACCATTCCATCAAATTCCGCATAATTTCCAAAGATCAATTTCAACTCGATTATTCTGCAGAAGGAACAGAAACCTATCAAACCTACGAATTCAATAAGCGGTATTCGACTCCCGCATTTGATTTTACCGTTACACTGAATGAACCTGTTTTCAGTAATTCTTCGCGGCCTGTGCTGGAATCCAGTTTCTTTTTTACCATTAACAACCGAAATACCATTTACAATACCATCCGAAGTTCCCTGCAGGTTGCTCCTTCTGCACCAACGATTGCGTTGTTAATGCGCAACCGTAAGCCGCAGAAAGCAGCAGATATAATCAACAGGGTATGCGAAGAATTTATTCAATACGATAAAGAAAAGAAAACAGAAAGCGCCACACTGATTCTTGATTTTATAGAATCGCAGGTGGATTCTATCAGTAACGACCTTCGCCGCTACGAAGATGAGATGACTTCATTTAAACAGGCAAACGGTATTTCTATTGGCAGCATTGAACAGGATCTAAATTTACAATTGAAAGAGCTCAAAGCTAACCAGGATGAACTTAGTCTTGAATATTCAACCCTTGAATATTACCGGAAATATTTTCTTAAATACCAGGATTCCACCCGTTTGCTGACGGGTATTGTTGATGGCAGGTACCAGGGGCTTAATCAGAATATTTCCAGGCTCGATGAATTGCAAACACTTTTAAAGCAAATGCTGCTCAAGCTTTCTCCCAATAATCCTGAAATCACAAACATTAACCGCCAGATTGCGGAAGTGAAGATGAACCTCCTGCAGAGTGTATCGAACTCACAGGCTGAAGTAAAGCAGAAAAGCAATGAAGTAGAAAAAGAAATGTCGCAGTACCTGGGTGATTATTCCAATGTGCCCGGCATACAGGCACAGTACCTCCGCTTGTCGCGCCTGAGTGATCTGAAAGAAAAATATTACCTGTTGTTGCTTGATAAAAAATCTGCCTTCAGCATCACCAAAGCCGGATTCGTTTCTGATTATACCATTTTGAAAAAGGCGGACGTTCCCACCAAACCCATTTTTCCGAATTCACCGCTTATCAAACTGCTCGGTGTGATAACAGGTTTGATCGCCTGTTTCATTCTCATTGTTACCCGCTACCTGCTTCATCACAAAATTCTTTCGATCTCGGAAATCAGCCGTTACTGCGACGCCGCCATATTGGGAGTGATTCCCAAGTACGTCCAGCCAATGACGGTTTCTCAATTGGTGGTTAATAAAAATCCGAAGTCAGTGCTCTCCGAATGTTTCCGGTCGATGCGCACCAACCTGGAATATATCTCCCCTCCAAAATCCACTTCACAACTGATTGCGGTTACATCTACCGTTGCAGGTGAAGGGAAAACATTTATCGCAGTAAACATGGCCGGCATTATGGCCTTAGGCGGAAAAAAAGTGATTTTGGTAGATTGTGATCTCAGAAAACCACAGCTTCACAAAGCTTTTCAGGTCGACAATCAGAAAGGGGTAAGCACCTTACTGATGGGGAAATTTACACTTGAAGAATGCATCCATCATTCTGAATGGGAAGGCCTTGATTTCATTACATCCGGCCCACTGCCACCAAATCCTGCAGAATTCATCGGTTCTCAAAAAACAGATGACCTGATAAACAAGCTGAAAGAACAATATGATGTGTTGGTGATGGATACTCCACCGGTAGGTATTGTAACCGATGGATTGAACCTGATCAAAAAAGCAGATGTGCCGCTTTATATTTTACGTGCCGATTACTCAAGCCGCAATTTCCTGAACAATGTAAATTATTTAGTGAATGATCATGGCATCAGCAAGCTTTCGATTGTACTTAACGATATGGGGGAAGGTGCATCAATATACACTTACAATTATGGATATGGCTATGGGTACGGATATGGATACGGAGGCTATGGCTCCAGGAATTACGGCTATGATTATTACTCTGACGATATGCCTTTGAAAAAAAACATTTTAGTGCGCATGGTTGCTTTCGTAAAGTCATTGTTTTGAGTAAAACACCAAATTGTGAATCTTAACGGAGATAGTTTCTTTTTTTACCTGGCATTTGCATGCTTTTTTGCGATGGCCATTACTTTTTCTTTACTCACCAACGGGCTGCTGTTGAAGTTTTCGAGAACACTGGGCGACCGGCGGGAACAGCAACGCCAGATAATCCGCTGGTCGTCGAAAGTAAAACCTTCTGTTGGTGGATTTTCCTTTTACATACTGTTCCTGATTTCACTTTCCGTCTATGGTATTTTTAAATTTTCAGACAATCATTACCTCGTCGAACATTTGCTCGGATTGGTATTTTCAGTCACACTTGGCTTTTTGATCGGACTGGCAGATGATGCTTACAATACTTATCCCTGGCTGAAATTTTCTGGTCAGCTCCTCTGCGGTATTTTTATGGTAGCTAGCAATACCATGATTAATGCCACCGGTATTTATTTTTTAGATGTGCTCCTTACACTCACCTGGGTAGTTGGTATCATGAATGCCATTAACATGCTCGACAACATGGATGGCATCTGCGCAACCGTTTCTTTGGGTATTCTTTTTTCCTGCATGCTGGCATTACTTGCGGAGCACAACCTGTTCTCCTTCTATTCACTTTTATTGCTGGGAGTTTCAGGCGCATTGGTCGGTTTCCTGTCTTTCAACTGGTATCCTGCCCGCATTTATATGGGTGATACAGGTAGCCAGTTTCTTGGAGCATTTATTTCTGCCATGTCCATTCAACTACTATGGAATTATCATGATGCCGGAGGTCCTGCGTTTCAGTTCCGGCAATTCCTGATTCCATTCATGGCCTTTTCTGTTCCACTGATCGATACGACTACTGTATTTATCCGTCGCATTGCCCGCAGGCAATCTCCGTTTATCGGTGGACGGGATCATATTTCCCATCATTTTGTATATGCAGGATTAAGCGACAGGCAGGTTATTTATCTTTTGGGTGGCATGTCTTTTCTTTCAGCACTCCTTACAGGCTTCCTCATTTGGTGGTATCATCAGCTCCCTTCTTATATAATTATCGGTTTTTACGCTTACTTAATAATCCTGTTTTGCGTAGTACAATATTTTTACAATAAAGGAGGAAGAATGCAGCAAAAACTAAATCAGGACAATCCTTCTCCACTTCAGAAATCGGCCGCTGTTATCGATTGATTGATTAAGAACCCTTATTTTTTATCAATAATTTTCTAACTATGCCGAAATTCATTTTTACTTTTTCAGTATGAATAACAACGAACAACCACTATCTCCGGAGCTGGTGAGCCGAATCAGGCAGCTGGAAGAAAAATACCAGTTGATGGGACAGGATATGCATTCCTACCTGGAAGGGCTACTGCACATGGATTACCTCAAGTACTGGGATTACATCAACCTTGATGCACTGCTCAGCCTCCAGCATCCAAGAACTTCCTTTCCGGATGAAAAGACCTTCATCATCTACCACCAGATCACTGAATTAAACTTCAGGCTTATCAGGAATTATACAGAACTTATAACAGATGCTCCACAACTTACTGCTGCATTTTTTATCAGGCAGGTAAAAAGAGTAAATAATGTTTTTGAATTGCTGAAAAATTCCTTTTCAGTGATGTATGATGGCATGGATCGCGAGCAATTTCTTGCCTTCAGAATGGCGTTGCTGCCTGCAAGCGGCTTTCAAAGCGGGCAATACCGGATCATTGAAATGTATTCCACCGACCTCATCAACCTTGTTCAGCATTCTAAAAGAACAGAGTTTACTGCTGATGATGACCCTGTGGCATTGCTTCCTTTTTTATATTGGCGAAGAGGTGCAATGGAACTGGCGACAGGAAGAAAGACATTGATGCTTCGACAGTTTGAAGAAAAATATGATACCTCCTTTTTTCAAATCGCAACTGATTACCGGTACAAAAACCTGCGACGGAAATATGCCGCACTTCCGGAAGAAGAAA
>JBDSEW010000458.1:0-6274 GCA_039919825.1 Chitinophagales bacterium
CACTTCCGGTTTATGTAGATCTTACAACCGACCAGGTAAGTTCCGTGATAAGTGCAGTGACAATTGCGGTAGCGCAAATTAACGGCTCGTTTTAAACGGCCGAAAATTCAAAAAAACAATGGCCATCACTGATGTACCTTTTCTCTAAAAGAATCTTTGACACCATTATAGTAGCTGTTGCTCTTGTCCTGCTTTCCCCATTGTTCCTGCTTATTGGTTTCGCTGTGATACTTGACTCCCCGGGGCCTGTTTTTTTTCATCAAAAGAGGGTCGGCCTGCATCAAAAAGTCTTCAGCATGTTCAAGTTCAGAACAATGCATCCTGGAGCCGACCAAAAAGGACTTTTAACAATCGGAAATGAAGACAGCCGGATTACCCGGACAGGAAAGTTCCTCCGCCGCTATAAGCTCGACGAATTACCGCAACTGATCAATGTGCTTATTGGCAATATGAGCCTGGTTGGTCCGAGGCCTGAAGTTCAGCGATATGTTGACCTCTATAACAGCGAGCAGTTAAAGGTCTTTCTGGTGAAACCTGGAATTACAGATCCTGTTTCATTGCAATATTTTAATGAAAACGAAATTATGTCACATTATGCGGATCCTGAAGAAGGGTACATAAAAGAAGTAATGCCACAGAAGTTACGGCTGAATCTCGAGTACCTCCAACACCGAAACTTTTCAGGCGATATCCGCATCCTCCTTAAAACTGTTGCCAGGATTTTTTCCTGAACCTTCTCAAAAAGTCAAACTCTTCAGAACTTAAAAGTTATTGCTTTGAGCATAAAAACGACAATGTGACCTGCTTTTCATCTGATTATAGCCGGAATTGAAGCCTTTTAAACAATTAAATCGCCTTTCAGCAATTATATAATTAACTTCGTCCATTGAAAGGCGCATTCAATCCTTTGTTATTGCGACTCTATACCCATAATTTTTAACCAGAATCCGATCACGAAACATGAACAAAGAGCAGCTACTTAAAAAGCTTCGCCTTGAAGGAGATCAGGCCGTCCTGATCGTGAATGCTCCGAAAGAATATATTACCCTGCTCGGAGCAAGAAAGTACAGTACAAAACCCCTCAAATCCGACGAAGGAAAATATGATTTTGTTCAGTTGTTTTCTGCTTCCCAAACCCAGCTTGAAAAACTCGTTGCACAATGTGCCAAAGTCGGCAAATACAACTGTATTTTCTGGGCCTGTTATCCAAAGGGTGGTGGAATGATCAAAACTGACATCCGCCGCGATACTGTATGGACGGCGCTTGAAAAGGCGGGATTGCGCCCTGTTTCACAAGTTGCAATTGATGAGACCTGGAGTGCCCTTCGTGGAAGGCCACCGGAGATGGTCGGCAAAAGTGAAGAAGCGGATACAGAGGCAGAAAAGGAAGCATAGTGGTTTCATATTTTCAATCTCTCTACGTTTTAGCCCATTTCCTGATTCAAAACTAAAATAACCATTCAACCATCCATCTGAACATATTCAGCTGCTGATGAAATGGTAGCCTGGTTTAGATGTGTTATCATTGTAACAAACATCTTTTGGGTAAATACCAATTAAATCAACCTTCATGATACATCGCAGCATTTTCTCCCTCGTCTTTTTAGCCTGCCTGCTTTTTATTTCCTGTAAACGGACAGTGCAGGGCAGTGGTGAAATCATCACCGATGACCGTATAACCCGCAATTTCGAAATGGTAGAAATGCGCGGCGTCGCAAAGATAGAAATCACAAAAAGTGCTGAATATAAAGTGACCTTGCAAGGGCACGAAAACATCATTCACCTGATTGAGACCAACGTAAAAAATGGGAAGCTCACTATTTCAAGCGGTAAGGACGTTAACATAACCAACTCCGAAATTACTATTCATATCAGCACTCCGGTACTTGATGAAGTTATCCTGTCAGGAGCCGGCGAGCTCGTGATCAATGGCTATCACCAATCCAAAATGAGAATAAAGCTCCAGGGTGCCGGCAATGTTCGCTTTTCCAATAGTGAATGCGATACAGTTTATGCCGCCTTAAATGGTGCAGGTAACATGTATGTAAATGCAAAAAGTTACCTCGAAGCCAACTTAAACGGCGTCGGAAACATTGAATATGCAGGTGACCCTACGGTAAAGTCGAAGGTTTCGGGGATGGGAAATGTTTCGAAAAAATGAATCAGCAGTCAACCTGATTAGTGAAATGTATTCACGATTGACAATAAATCATTTCACCACCAACCTAAATCCCACCCCGTGATGGTTCTCAATTTCCACGGAGGGGTCTATTGAAAGGTATTTGCGGAGCTTGGAGATGAAGACATCGAGTGAACGGCCTAAAAAATAATCGTCACTGCCCCAGACTTTCATCAGCAGGTCGTCACGCTTTATCACATTATGGAGGCTGCAACACAATGCATATAAAATCTCAGCTTCCTTCTCTGTGAGCTTCCGCTTTTCCGTAACGGTTTCCATGGCTTTGCGGTGACTGCCATTCGAAGGTGAAGGTTCCTTTTGTATCAGCAATTCAAAATTGGTATAATCAAAGAGGATGGATCCAAGCTGAAAAGTTTTTTGCCTTGAATGATTGGCCTTGCTCCGTTTCAGAAAAACTTCCATACGTAACACCAGCTCTTCAATGTTGAAAGGCTTTGTAATAAAATCATCTCCACCGGATTTGAACCCTTTAATCCTGTCTTCTTTCCCCGACTTTGAGGTGAGAAATAAGATCGGCATCGCATCATCCGTTTTACGGATTTCTTCAGCAACAGCATACCCGTCCTTCTTTGGCATCATCACATCGAGAATGCAGAGATCGAATTTATTGCTCTTAAATATATTCATAGCTGCCTGCCCATCTTCGCACAATGTTACCTGGTAGCCTGAAATGGAGAGGTAGTCACGGATAACAGATGCAAGACTCTTGTCATCTTCAACCAATAAAATTCTGGCTTTTTCTGCCGTCATAGTCTCTTGTGTTTACTGCGGAAAATTTATGGTTATTGTGGTTCCAATTCCCGGCTCACTCTTTACAACAATCTTTCCACGATGATCCTTCACTACATGCTTTACATAGTACAGCCCCAATCCAAAGCCTTTCACGTCGTGCACGTCACCTGTGGAAACACGGAAAAACCGGTCGAAGATCCGGCCTAAATTTTTATGATGAATGCCGATACCGTTATCTGCGACTATGATGGACAGCCTGCCACCATCATTTTGCGTGGACAGGCTGATAACAGGAGGTTCAACACTCTACTTCACTGCATTATCAAGCAGGTTAAAGAACGTATTGGTGAGGTGCATCCGGTCACCGTGTAACACCGGATTTGCTGCCTGGAAACTTTTCTCCAGCCGTCCACCCTTTTCATGAATGATTTGTTCTACGCTGATAATTGACTGCTCCAGGCATTCGTGAATGTTTACCGGTTCTATACGGTACTTCATCTTTTTCTGATCCCACACCGCCACCTGCAGCACCCTCTCTACCTGGCTCTTTAATCGCAATGCCTCCTGTTGTATAAGGTTGGAATAACGTTCAATGGCATCCGGTTGCTGTTGTACCTCCGGTTTGTTCAGGAGTCGTGAAGTTACCAGTATGGTTGAAACAGGCGTCTTGAATTCATGCGTCATATTGTTCACGAAATCTTTCTGCACTTCCGACAATTGTTTCTGCCGGAAGATGGTGATCAGCGCAAAAGCAAAAAACAACACTACTACCAACAAGACCAGTGAAGAAAACAGCCAGATATACATCGAATCGATCAGGTGATTCGACTTATCAGGAAAATTGACAGAGAAATAATAAAGATCATTCTTCCATTGTGGCAATTCCCTGGGTGCACGATGGGTTTCATCTTCGCTGAAGGAAATATAATTCCCATACACCAGCTTCTGGTGGTTACAATCATAAACTCCGTATTCAAAATCACTTGTTAAACCACGGGAGCTGAACTCGGCCTTCAGCAGCGATTCCAGCACCTTGGTATCAATCTCACCATTCACGCTCACCACAAAATAATTACCCGACAACTGATCCACCAGCCGTGCATTCGGAATCTGCTGGTTGTTCATCTGCAGCAGTTGCTCCGCTACCCGTTGCAGCGAGGTAAACACATTCTGATCAAACTCTTTCTCATGCACATCGAATGCTTTTCGAAACCAGAACACCTGTAGCACTACAATGCCGGCCATAGAAATGAGGGCGAGCAAGGTGATGATTTGAATGGTTCTGTTTTTCATGCTGCTTGTGAGAAGACTTATTTTCTACTGCGTTCTTCTTCTATTTCCGGAAGGTGAAAGTACAATTACTGTTAGTTTCACCGTGCATCATCAAACAATCGGGTCTATGACAATCCGTTATTCCTGACTTTAAATAGAATATGCGGCAAGGAGTAAAGACGCCAAAAAAATTAAAGCATTGATCATCCTTCCCATTCTTCTTAGCGGCTTGGCGACTTAGCGCTTAATTAAGCAGGAAATTCTTTAACAACTTTTTAAGAAATTTTAAAGACTGCATAACAAGGTGCCGCTGGTTGTGGCTTTACATTTGAAAGGTGATTGCCCATTCAACTATAATTAACGCTACATCCATTACTATGAAAAAAATATTCCTGCTTCTTATCACTTTCACTTTCACTGCTTACTCATTTGCCCAATCAGCAAAAACAAATGCATCAACGCTTACGTGGAGCAAAGATACTTCTCATGATTTTGGAAAGATTCAGCAGAACCAGCCTGCATCATTCACTTTTGAATTTACAAATAATGGAACGGTGCCGGTAACCATCACCAAAGCACAACCCAGTTGCAGCTGCACGGTTCCGGAATATACTAAAGAACCCATTCTTCCCGGGAAAAAGGGATTGATAAAAACAACTTATAATGCACACACTGCAGGCATGTTTAATAAAACGGTGACTGTTTATACAGAACCCGGAAATGAAGCAACGATATTGAAAATAACCGGTGAGGTAGTTCAAAAGCCGGCAGACGTTTCGAAGCCTGAGGCAGCTCCGAAATAATAATTCGCTTGTTTATTTGGTTGAGAGGGTCAATTCAATAGAGTTGATTCATGCGAATGCTCCGCCGGCTGGTTACCGGCGGAGTTTTTTTTTGGTGAAGGGTGAATGGTGAAGCGTTTTTCACGACTGCTTTAATCCACCGTCATTCCGGAGGAACCTTCTGAAAATTAACTACTGAATTTATTTGATGAATGGTGAATAGTCGTGCCACCACTCAAGCACACACGCTTAAAATTTTACTTCTCCCTTCGAGTGGTGGCACGACTCGGGCCCTAATGAACCTATTAGCTTTTGGGGGTTACTGCCTTTTCCCACCGTCATTCTGAAGGAACCTTCTGAAAATATGAGACTGAATTTATTAGTAGAGCAGACGACAACTGCCAACTGCCAATTGTTAATTGCCCACTACTAACTCCCCCACCTATTCCTTCACCACCTTAGCAGTATAAAAATTCCTGCCTGATACTTATAGCCCCTTCCTAAATCCTTCCCCAAAGGGGAAGGACTTTCCTGCTTCGTAGCAAAATTTTGACTAACTTTTATCATTAAAATTTAATGAAAATAAGTTTTAATTTATCCGTTTTTGAATTTCCGATAATGGGACAGGAGTGAATTTTTTTTTGCCACTGCTTTTCCCTGACAGTCATTCTGGAGGAACCTCCTTACAATTACCTACTGACTTTGTTTAGTGAATTGCCAATTGCAAACTGCCAATGGTTTTGCATTATTCCTTCACCACCTTAGCAGTATAAAAATTCCTGCCTGATATAACCTGTACAAAATAAACTCCGGAAGCAAGATCTTCCAGGTGTTGTACCGGCATAAAATTGATTCCTTTCACCAATTCGTTTTCAGTTTTGCGGATCACCCTTCCGGAAATATCAATCAACTGTACAGAAGCTGACTGATCAGCAGTGGAATAAAGTGTGATGCTCAGTTCATCACTTACAGGATTGGGGAAGATGGTGATACCATCTGAATAGTTTGATTCATCGAGTTCCACCCACCGGACTGCAGAATAGGAAAAAGTGTTGTCCAGATCCACCATGCGCAAGCGGTAAAATATTTTGATGGAACCCAACTCCGAAACATTGTGATCGGTATAAAAATAATTTTTCGCCAGCGTGGAAAAGCCCGCTGCATCCACCAAACCAATGGTTTCAAAAACTACTCCATCCAAACTTCGCTCTATCTCAAAAAAATGACTGTTGTATTCTGAGGCTGTATTCCATTCGAGCAAACTGTTGCCGTTAGTGAGCGAAACGGT
>JBDSEW010000013.1:0-4309 GCA_039919825.1 Chitinophagales bacterium
AAATCATGAAAACAATTCAATCAATCATCATAACAACAGCTCTGGGAGGTTTGTTGATCACTTCATCCTGTAAAAAAACTTTTTTTACAGAGGTAAATACAAATATTAATTCTCCGGAAGAAGTAACCTCCGGTTCACTATTGTCAACTGTTGAAGGCAGCCTTGCTTATGCGCAGGGAGGTGATCTTTCAAGATTCACTTCGATGCTTACACAACAAACGCTGGGTGCAGCAAGACAGGCACAGGGGTATTACAATTATACTTTTACTACCCAGGATTTTGATGGCCTCTGGGGAAATTTGTATGCGCACACAATGGAAAATAATTACCTGCTGATGCAACAGGCGGACGAAGACGGCGATCATGCATATGCGGGTGTTTCCCGGATCCTGATGGCGTATATTTTACAGATCACAGTCGATTGCTGGAGCGGAGTGCCGTATTCAGAGGCATTTAAAGGAGTTGACAACTTGCATCCTTCTTATGATTCCGACCAGGATTTATATGCAGAGATCGCCACACTTATTGATGACGGGATTACCAGCCTGAATGATCCTGATCCGGGAGTTTTTGTTCCGGGGGCGGAAGATGTGATCTACGGTGGCGATTTGTCGAAATGGATTAAGTTTGGTCATGCTGTAAAAGCACGGCTGGCTATTCATCAAAGTAAAGATGATGCATCCAAAGCACAGGAAGCATTGGATGAATTGGCACTTTCATTTACAAGCAATGACGACAATGCCACTTATATTTTTGGTACTACGCAAACATCAGCCAATCCCTGGTATCAATTCAATCAGCAACGTGGCGATATCAGTTTTTCATCAGCAACGCTTGCAGCAACACTTTTAGCGCTGAACGATCCCCGTTATCCAATTTTTATTGATGATGCAGGTGATCCTGACGGACTGGGACTGGCGCTTTATTACGGAGACATTAATTCTCCGGTTGAATTGATAAATTATGATGAGTTGAAATTTATGGAAGCCGAAGCGCTGCTTAGGGTTTCCGGGGATTTTGCTGGTGCACAACTTGCGTATAGCGGCGCTATTGAGAGTAACATGCAGAAACTTGGCGTTACAGCAAATGATGTTGCAGTGTATCTGGCGGCTAATGGAACGCTGCCAACTGGAAGCGTGCCCGATGCAATCGATGCAATCGGAGTTCAGGTTAACATTGCACTTTACCTCAACCCGGAAGCTTTCGCAACATACCGCAGAACCGGCTCTCCTGCTTTAATTCCGGTTTCAGGATCAGAAGTTCCGAGACGGCTGTTGTATCCGCAATCAGAATATTCCTACAATGCAGATAATGTTCCGGCATCAACTCTTTCAACACCGAAATTATTTTGGGATAATTAGAAGCTATTTGAAAATTCCTGGATCATCTTATTCCGCATAGATGATCAGGATATGTGCTTAGCATTGAAGAAACAAATAAGCAGGAAGAGTTGGTTTGGAGAAAAAAGTAATCAGAAAAAAAGGGGCTTAATTGGAATGGCATGCAATAGATGTTGAATGAATTTAACAGCACTGGGGAAAAGGCTGATTTTAAATTCACAATGCATTTATTTGCATGCCTTTTTTATTGGATTAATGATACGCTGATTGTCATGTTAAAAACATACCGTAAAAAAAGTAGGAGTAGGATAGTGGTTAGTCGATGAAATATCTTTTGTTGTCTAATTGCTGTTCAAAATTGTGCAACGCAAAACATTCATTCATCATCATACCATATAGAGACCTTCTTATTTAAGCAATAAAAAACTTCAGGTATGATCTTACATGTTCTAAAATTTCAGGCAAAACCAGGTAAAGAAAAGACTGTTCATAAGATCATCAGGGAGAGTCTTCATCTTTTAAAAAGACAGGAGTACAAGGGCATGAGCTATTATTCTTTTCGCGATACCAGTGACAAGCGGCAATTCATTCATATCAATACTTTTGATAATGAAGACGCCCAGCATCGATATGATAATTCTTCTGAGCTTAAAAACTATTATGAACGCCTCCGTGCGGTAATCGATGGAGGCATCGACTACCACGTGGTCGAAAGCTTTGAATTTTACCAGGGGAGATGATTAAAAACAGGCATCAGTTATTTAATACCTGTTTCGTTCTTTCGGTTTAGCAAATGATCCTCCTTTGCGATGTGGTTTCTTTTCAAGGCGCTCTTCGTTTTCATTCTGCACTTCAACACGAATACGCCTGCCACGGTGTGAAGCACCTTTGAATGCATGCACCACAGGATTTACATACTGATCTTCCACATAGAAAAATGAGTAAGCCCCTTTCAGTTTCAGGTTCATGATTTCTTTACCCTTCAACTGTGTGGCTTGCCGGATCATAGCCAGAAGTTTCTCTTCCGTGAGTTCATCCATTTTTCCAAGGTTGATGAACATGCGTTGTCCGCTGTGTGAATCATGGGAAGAAACAAAGTCGCGGTCCCGGTACGAGGTAGTCCGTTCCTGAATATTAAGGTCACGTGCTCCACGGTAATAATCCAGAAACCTGTTGAATTCTATAGAAGCAAAACGTTTGATCACTTCTTCTTTTGTCAGGTCTTTAAATTCTTCCATCACAGAAGGCATGAATGGTGACATTTCTTTTTCATTCACAGTTACGCCATGCACACGTTTGATAAGGGCAAGCAGTTGCTGTTCGCAAACCTGCAGGCCTGTTGGAACTTTTTTTCGTTCAAATTTCGTCTGTATCTTTTTTTCGAGTTGCCTGATCTTTGAAACATCGCGGTCGTCAATCAACACCATGGAAACACCAGTCTTTCCTGCTCGTGCTGTACGGCCGCTTCGGTGTGTATAAAAATCCATGTCATCCGGAAGGTGAAGATTTATGATATGAGATACATCGTTCACATCTATTCCCCGTGCCGCCACATCTGTTGCCACTAATAATTGTAAAGTGCGGCTCTTGAAAGCACGCATTACTTTATCCCGCTGTGCCTGTTGCAAATCTCCGTGCAAAGAATCGGCATTGTATCCATCCTTGATTAATGTCTCGGCGATCTGTTGTGTTTCTGCTTTTGTGCGGCAAAAAATAATCCCGTAGATATCAGGTGTAAAATCTACAATACGCTTCAGCGCTGCATACTTTTCACGACTGTTCACTACATAGTATTGATGTTCGATATTTTCATTCGCAGTGTTTGCAGTTCCAATCTGTACTTCGAACGGATTGTTCATGTACTTTTTGGAGATGCGACGTATTTCCGCAGGCATAGTTGCTGAAAAGAGCCAGGTCATTTTTTCTGCCGGTGTTGACTTTAATATTTCATCGAGGTCTTCCTGGAAACCCATGTTCAGCATTTCATCTGCCTCATCGAGCACTACGAAGCCGATGGTTTTAAGGTTTACCGCTTTTCTACCGATAAGATCGATCAGGCGCCCTGGAGTCGCCACTACAATCTGCACACCATTGCGAATCGTGCGCATTTGTTCCATAATTCCGGCTCCACCGTAAACAGCAACAATTTTTATAGCAGGAATCCGACGTGCGTAGCTTTTCAGATCACTCGTGATTTGCATACACAATTCACGGGTAGGAGCAAGTATTAACGCCTGTGTATGTGCCAGGTCTGGATTGATCAATTGAATCAACGGTAAACCAAATGCGGCTGTTTTACCTGTGCCCGTTTGAGCCAGGGCAATGAGATCGCGGTTATTGACTAATAATCCCGGAATTACTTTTTCCTGAATAGGAGTGGGAGTAACAAAGCCCATGGTTTCTATGGCCTCTAAAATTGGCTGTGAAAGCCCGAGGTCTGAAAAAGATTGCATTAAAAGTTGATTAAGGTAGTGGGGTGAGAATTTAATGCTGCAAGGTACGGCGGATTGGGGAAATTAGGGAGGGAAGGCAAAATATAGTTTGATCTGCATATGAATGAAGAGGAGATACAACCTCTTCAATTCAGGTTAAAAAAGTGTTTTGGACGATTATTGATCCCGGCATTTCTTATGTAATAAAGGCATTGCCCAGTCAAATGAATTAATTAATAGGGACAAAAGAACATTCCGAAGGATAATCAATTCCCCCGAAATGCCCTGAGTTATGTATGTGCTTGAATAGTTTCAGAAAGGATATTCAGGTGGTTGTATATTGCTGCATCGAAGATAGGTTGTTGCTTGCCCCCTGTGGTGTGCGGAATGTTCAAGAATTGAAAAACAGGCAGTTACCTGGTCAGCATTGATTTCGTTTATTCTGTCGATTTCTTGTTTTAAGGAATGGTAGCTATCACTGATATAATCCATGATATTTTTCTTACTGGCCAAAGGTGTTGGTGGATTCCAATCAGC
>JBDSEW010000021.1:0-4329 GCA_039919825.1 Chitinophagales bacterium
GCCTTCCAGATCATGAACAGCTGGGGATCAGAATGGGGACAAAACGGCATTGCCTGGATCCGTTATAAAGACTTTGCCTACTTCACCAAAGAAGCGTATGGCGTTTATCCAATGGGCAATGCCGACAAACCGCTTACCAATAGTTTATCCGTAAAATTTGGGTTGGTTGACAATGCTACTCAAAAGAATATTCCATTGAAAAATAAAGGAGGCATTCTTTTCAATACCGTAGTACCCATTGCCAAAGGCACCAAGTTTAAAATTGAAGTTACCAACTCGCTGGAATGTTACACTTACCTCTTCGGGCAGGAAACGGACAATTCCAGTTATGTGCTGTTTCCTTACACACCCAAACATTCTCCTTACTGCGGCATCACCGGTACACGTTTGTTTCCGAAAGATTTTTCCATGCAGGCAGATGAGGTCGGCACAAAGGACATGATGGCGATTGTAGTTACCAAAAAACCGATTGATTACAAACTACTCAATACTTCTATTAGTCAGCAATCAGGATCGTATGAGGAAAAAGTAAAGAAGGCATTGGGAAAAATGCTATTAACTTCTGTATCTTTTAATCCCGGCGAAACCATCAGCTTCAAACTGAATAATGTGAGCGACGGAGCCGTTGCAATGGTTATTGAGGTTGATAAGAAATGAGTCGGAAGAAGAACGTAGTGAGTAGTGAGTAGTGAGTAGTGAGTAGTGAGTAGTGAGAGTATTATGTATTTAATTGATAGAAATAATTTCTTAATGAGTGGCTTTTGAAGTTTTCATTGAGAAATGTAAAGGTCTATAAAAGTATTTCTGAAACCTTATAGTTTTTCCAATAAGGAAAAAGACTACAGCAACGTCAAAGAATCTATACGGTTTTAAATTCCTACACATAAACTCTTCGCGACGAAAGTACTACCTCCCATAATTTTCATTAATTATGAAAATATTTATAGAACCTTATAGGTTAATCAAACAAGGAAAAACGCTACCGGCAAATTCCGAAACCTAAACAGTTTTAAATTCCTACACATAAACTCTAAGCGGCGAAAATACTCCCCTCCCATAATTTTCGTTAATTCGGCCTTTGGTATTCAATCACCTGCATCCTTTGATCCGGAAGTTTTTATTCATCATTCTCATCTGTATAGCGGCCTGCATTTGCAGGCAAAGTGCTTCTGCACAGAATCCTATGATCCAGGTTTCCGGTTGGGGTATCGACTCTATGAGCAAACGGCCCATCATCAACTTACAACTTATCAATAAACGAACCCAGCAAAGTTCATTCAGCGATAATGCAGGGTATTTTCAATTCTCGGCCTTATCATCAGATTCGTTGTTCCTTGTGGCTATAGGTTACTCGTCAAAAACAATCTCTTTTCGTGATTCTGTGTACAGGGAAAAATACCTCGTGAAGATCTATATGAACAAAATACAGATTGAACTTCCAAACATTGATGTACAATCCTCACGTGATTTCGACATGATAAAACGCGATGCACTCAAACTCGGTTACGACAAAAAAGATTATGAGTTGCATGGCTACCAGGTGTTGCAAAGTCCGATCACTGCCATCTACCAACAATTCAGCAACCGTGAAAAAGACAAACGCGGATATGCCGAACTGATGAACAAAGTACGCCATCGTGAACTGCAACGTGAGGTCCTCCAGAAATACCTCGATACCGGCGTGATAGATCTTAAGGCGGAAGATATCAGCTCCTTCCTTGACTTTTGCAACATTTCAGAGTATATGCTGAAGAATGCACCAGAATACGAAATCGCCCTGTACATGAAGAGCAGGTACCTGCAGTTTATTCGGCAACGATAAGACAAAAAGCATAAGACATGAAACTTAAGATGTAAGATTCTACCATAAAATACTTTAACACTACTTTAAACCACAATCTAAACAACATAAACTCCTAAACAACATAAACCTAAACTCTCCAAACTCTCCAAACTTTTCAAACCTTCCCTTACCTTGCACTCCAAACTTTCCCTTCTATGAAATTCGCCACCAAAGTACTGCATGCTGGAATCGAACCCGATCCTACTACCGGAGCCATCATGACTCCCATCTATCAAACTTCTACCTACGTGCAGGCCTCCCCCGGCGATCACAAAGGGTATGAATATGCGCGCACACAGAATCCAACACGCAATGTGTTACAAAATAATCTTGCTGCACTTGAAAATGGAAAATTCGGATTGTGTTTTTCAAGCGGTATGGCAGCAACCGACGCAATGATTAAATTATTGAATCCCGGTGATGAAGTACTTTCTACTAACGATCTGTATGGAGGTTCTTACAGAATCTTCACCAAAGTATTTGAACGGTACGGAATCAGGTTCAATTTCATTCCGATGCACCAACAGGGCACCATCGAAAAAAACATCACGCCCAATACAAAATTGTTGTGGCTGGAAACTCCCACCAATCCAATGATGAACATTATCGACATTGCAGCAGCCGTTGCCGCAGCGAAAAGTGTGGGTGCACTTGTATGTGTTGACAATACTTTCGCTTCTCCCTTCCTGCAAAATCCTCTCGACTTTGGTGCCGACCTTGTATTGCATTCCGTTACCAAATACATATCGGGCCATAGCGATGTGGTGATGGGAGCCATCGTTACCAACAGCGAAGACCTGCATGAACGCTTGCGGTTTTTACAAAATGCCTGCGGTGGCGTGCCCGGTCCACAGGATTGTTTTTTGGTATTGCGCGGTATAAAGACACTGCACTTACGTATGGAGCGGCATGGAGAAAATGCCCTGAAGATTGCTGACTTTTTAGCCAACCATTCCAAAGTGCACTCCATACTTTTCCCGGGACTGCCAAGCCATCCCAACCATGAGATTGCGAAAAAGCAGATGCGTGGCTTTGGTGGCATGATTGCTTTTACATTGAAGGGAAACAAGATGGAAGATGCTGTGAAGGTGCTCTCAGGAACAAAATTGTTTTCTCTTGCGGAATCATTGGGTGGTGTTGAATCGTTGATCGGCCATCCGGCTTCGATGACGCATGCTTCCATTCCAAAAGAAGAACGCGAAAAAAATGGATTGCTCGATTCATTGATCCGTCTCAGCGTGGGTGTGGAAGATGCTGATGACCTGATAGAAGACCTGAACCAGGCAATTGGGTAAACAGACAGTCAACCTGCAATTATTTCTATCCCGGAACTTCGTTGACAGTCGTTGTTTGATCCTGCCAACCATTGATGAATTTATTTTGCACTAAGGAGCGTATTAATCTCTTTGTGTTCCTTCGAGACTTTGTGCTTCAGTGGCTATTATATTTTCTTAAATCTAAGAGATTGTCTTTGAAGCACAATACCCGTGTTCACGCTAAACGAACAAATCTTTCATATGTCTATTCGAACGAAAAAAGGATAAATAGTTGACGCTGTATTTGGCATTTACAAAAGGATTGCAGAGGTTTATACGATTAAACTCCAGACTATGAAAAAAACAACTACCCTTCTTGCCGTTTTTCTGTTATGCTTTCAGCAATTGGTTTTATCACAGGCGATTGATACACTGCTGTTAGAAAACTTTGAAAATGATCCCGAAACTTACATTCAACCGACTTTCGCCAATGGCGATGATCAAACATGGGTGAACTACGACCAGGATGGATACAACGATGCGAGTGGCGCTTCGCGCCCGGGCGAATGGTTCTGGACCTACGGCTTTGCCGTGTTCGACATCACCGGCAAAACCGTGAAGACCACCTATTCCGGTGTACTGATCAAAGGCAACCAGCAGGTTGTGCTCGACGTATCGGGAATAGCTGCAGGAAACTATGATGTGGTGGTTCAACATAACAACGGAAGGATTACCGGAAAGGTGGTAGTACAGTAGTGCATCGGTGCTGAAAGTTGTCAAAATGATTAGCGCAAAAAGCCAGATTTTGAGATGACTTTGAAAATTTCAGCAAAACAATTCTTATCAATGCGTTACCCTCATGACAGATATGAAAACCATTTGGCAAAGGAACAGATCGACTATTGTTTATAGCGTCAGTTTGGCTTTTCTGCTGTTTCTTCTAAAATGGTTAGAACTTCGTTTTATAATATTTAACCATTCATTTGAAATCTACATCGGGTTGATTGCAGTCATTTTTACTGCATTAGGCATATGGCTTGCCTTAAAACTTGCAAAACCAAAAATTGAAACCGTAGTGGTAGAAAGAGAAGTGTATGTAACCAGAAATGAAAATTTTGTGCTGGATACATCACTTGTTTCGCAACTTGAACTAAGCAAACGGGAATTGGAAATATTGAGCTTATTGGCACAAGGACACAGCAACCAGGAAATTGCCGCCAAGCTTTTCAT
>JBDSEW010000028.1:0-21937 GCA_039919825.1 Chitinophagales bacterium
AGGGCCTGATGTGCCGTCGGTTTCCAATTGTTTGGCACATACCATGGCAATAACATACGTAAATGATTCGCCTGGCAATACCTGCACCAATGGACCCGCTGATATCAGTTGCACCCTGTTCGAAGGGTTTTGCAGGAAACTCACGGTTGATGCGTTTGAAAAGTCAATCCCGGTTTTCAATTTATCATATCGTTGAATATCGTCTGCCGGGGCTCCATATTGAGAGCCATCAAAGGTTTTGAAATTCCAGAAGTTTCCATTCACTACCGGCAAAGGATAACCTGCACCTGTTACATTGACTGCATTGTTTGGATGAATAAACTGATCACGCCACTCAATACCCAAAAACTGGCTGGCGCCGTAGGAATTGGTATATCCGGGATCGCCATTCACATCAAATGCATAAATGGCGTCCAGTGAATCAATAAATCCCCCTCCTCCCTTGTTGAAAAAGGCAGACCCATTGTCTGTTGCCACATTTACATTGCGGATCACAAGATCCGTCCATGTCCCCAACCACACGGAATCCCATGCACTTACTGAGTTATTGGTGATCGTATAATTGAGGATCACAAAGTAATCGGCATAGGAATAATTGTACGCATAACATTCGAGATGAACATTTGCGGCGAGCGGTAAGGTATGATCTGTTATCGGAATGGTAGTTCCCGGAACTATCGTATTGGCATCCGTGAAATCAATCAGCATATCCTGGTGCGAAATGGCATTAACGGAAAAATAATCACTATAAGAAAGAGTGGATTGCTGTTGAATCAGGTTGCCAACGGCAGCAGTAAATTCAAAACCGGAGGCGCCGGTTGTATATCCGCTGGGTGCATCAATGGCTGCTGTTGATACTGCTGTTTGTCCATTTACAGTTGCCCCAATCCACAGCCCTCCTTCAAATAAATGCTCAATCCCAGAGTTGATCGGGTATTCCATAGAGGGCTCGCCCTGGGGATCATTCACCACGTCGGGCCGGCCAATAGTTCCTGCATTGGTTACGGAAAGGCCTATATTGCCGACATTTATTGTTTTACGGTCAAACGATGCCTGTGCATTCGCAGCAACCGCAAATACAACCGTAGAAAATAAAACGTGGATCATCCATCTCATCGGGTGGCGAAGTTATAAAAATCTATCTGCGCGAGAGTGGTTAGAAAGCTGTATTTGTGTCCCTAAAAAGGAAATCTTCTTACTTTATTTTTTGAAGATATGCTTTTGATTCAGGTCCCATATTAAAAATAAGGTCAATAATACTTACTTCTGCAATGAAGCCATGCCTCTCCTGGAACACCTGGTAATAGGGAACCACATTAAATTTCGGTTTACTGATGAATGCTGTGCTGTTTTCATCATCAGCCTGCAACGGGCCATCACTGGGTTTAATCTCACATCCCATTGATAATATCCTGAAGCACATAGTGAGTAGGTCAACATTCAGATCCATCAGAAACAGGTATTGCTTTTCGTAGAAAGGCCTGAACTGATCTTCATAATATTCGAAGTACGAACTTTTCCGATAGGCCGAACAGATACTGTTCCAGTGAACCTGCTGCCAGCGTTGTTCATAGCTGATGCGAACATCCTTTATCATTTTTCTTGTTCCCCGTCCCCCTTCCAACGGAACAGTCAGCAAAATGGGCCCATTCGCCCCTGCTATTTTACATCTGTTTTGCCAGGTTGATTTCCTGAATTTTTGTTCGGTATTAAAAATAACCGTTGAAAATGATTCGACCTCCGCAAACAATGCAACCGGAGCCAGGTAATTCGTATCCATTAAAATGGCTGTCGGTTGTTTGTTGCTATTCATCTGGCATCTAATTAAGAATGTCGAAGAAAGCGAATCTTTGCCTGATAAATTTGTATTTTTAAGAGATCAACCTTCCACACCATGAAGTGCATTTTTTACTTAATCCCCTTTTCGCTGTTCTTTGCTTCCTGCATCATACATCCTGCAAGCGCCCAGCAATTGCGTGCTTATATGCAGAACAGTGGATTTCTTTCTCTTCAGACCGATACTCCATATGCAGAGACTTATCTTTCAGTGCCCGGAAAATCGTTGCAGTATAAAAAAAACATTCACGGGAAATATGAGGGCGCATTGCAAATAACGCTCATGTACCTGCGGGATTCAAGTAATGTAGCCGCTTTTGACAAATACATCCTGCGAAGTCCCGAGGTTACCGATACCGCCAATATTACTTTCAACATGCTTGATTTGCGGAGGGTGTCATTGCCGGACGGAGTGTACAGCGTGCAACTGGAGGTTAAAGATGTGAACACAGAGGAAGAACCTCTGCATCTTTCCCAGGGATTAAATATGCACTTCCGGCGTGATTCAATAGACTTTTCTAACATTGAGCTGGTAGATTCCTATTCCGCTACCTCAACAAAAAATGTATTCTCAAAAAACGGTTACGACATTAAACCTTATGTATTTAATTATTATCCAACTTCGGTAAATAAAATTTCCTTTTACAACGAGATCTATAACCTGGATAAAGCAGTTGGTAATGAAGATGTCGTGATTACCTATTCTGTAAAACATACGCAAAAGGACATGGTGGCCAGCGACCTCTACCGTTTTTCAAAGCAAAAAGCAGCCGCAGTAAATGTGGTGTTCTCAGAATTTGATATTACCGATTTACCATCTGGCAATTACCTGCTCCAGGTGCAGGTAAAAAGCAGGAAGAATGAATTACTGGGTCAGCAGAATGTCTTCTTCCAGCGATCGAATAAAAATTCTGTGGGTGAACTAAGTAATATAGGACTGGTTGATGTGAGCCACACTTTTGTAACCCGTATCGATGCTGATTCGATGGAGTACTATACCCAATCACTTTATCCTGCTGCTGAATTATATGAACGGGATTATATCACCCGTGTGCTTCAAAAAAATGAGCTCGTGCTGATGCAACAGTTCTTCTATAATTTCTGGCAAAAAAGAAATCCTGCTGAACCTGAAAAAGAATGGGCCATGTATCGTCAAATGGTAGCCTACGTTGAATTCAATTATAAAACATCAATAGATCATGGTTTTGAAACTGACCGAGGAAGGGTTTTCCTGCAGTATGGCCCTCCGAACCACATTGATGGCTCAGACAGGGAGCCGGGAGCCTATCCATATGAAATCTGGCAGTACTACAAATTGCAGAATAACCAATCGAATATTCACTTTGTGTTTTGCAATGCTGACCTTGTTACCAATGATTATAAACTCATTCATTCCGAAGCATTGGGCGAATTGTATGATCCGCGATGGAGATTCAAGGTCTACAATACTTTTAAAGACAGCAATGGTTATCGCGACTTTGATATAGAAGGCTTCCGAAATACATGGGGGAGCCAGGTCGATGAGAATTATAACCGGTAGAGGGTTGATTGATGTATCACGAGCCAAGGCGCTGGGTTTGAGAATTGCGGCCGTCATGCCCGCTGAGCAGGGAACATTAACAATTTAGCCATTTAACAATTTTGTAAGATTAAATTTGCGCCAACTTATCATGGATGGCAGGTAAATGGTCAAAAACTGCGGTGGTTATTTTATGCTGGAACGGTAGAAAATTCCTCGGTGAGTTTCTCCCTTCACTTATTCAATTTCAAAGTGCTGATTCAGATATCGTGGTGGCAGACAATGCTTCCACGGATGATTCACTGTCTTTTCTCCGGGAAAATTTTCCTGGTGTTAAAATAATTGCACTCGAAAAAAACTATGGTTTCGCCGAAGGCTATAACCAGGCCATTAAAAAGATTGATTCCGAATATATCGTGTTGATCAACCAGGATGTTGCTGTAACCAATAACTGGTTAAGCCCGCTTCTCTCATTGATTGAAAGTGATGGAAAAATTGGAGCAGTACATCCGCGCATTCATTCCCACTTGCAACCCGGCCATTTCGAGTATGCCGGTGCGGCTGGTGGATGGATTGATAAATATGGATACACTTTTTGCCGGGGACGGGTCTTTGACTCCATAGAAAAAGACAACAATCAATATGCTCAAACAGCTGAAGTTTTCTGGGCATCCGGTGCCTGTATGCTGGTGAGAAATAAAGTCTATGCAGAACTGGGAGGATTGGATGGCGATTTCTTCGCACATATGGAAGAGATAGATTTTTGCTGGCGCTTAAAGAATGCGGGATACAAGGTGATGTACTGTTCCGATGCGACGGTTTATCATTTAGGTGGTGGAAGCTTACCACATGGCAATCCTTTCAAAACCTATCTTAACTTCCGGAATAACCTTACGATGATTGCGAAAAACCTTCCTGAAAAAAAATTCAGGTTCCTATTACTGCGGATGTTGCTGGATCAGCTGGCTGCAGTACGGTCGCTGCTTACACTTCACTTTAAAGATTTTCTTGCCATACAAAAGGCGCATTTATATTTTCTGACACACAGGAAGAAGATCAATAGCAAAAGAACAACGAGCAGCGCGCCATTTTTACAAATGAAGGGCGTTTACAACGGATCAATAGTTTGGGATTACTTTTTAAAAGGGAAAAAAACATTTACAGCGATCGTACGAGGAAAGCAATAGTGCGCTTTATTCTTCAAAGCTTTTGATTGCCATTTCATATCCCTTTAATCCAAATCCTGCAATCAGTCCCTTACATTTACCTGCGAGCAATGATTTCTGGCGGTATTCCTCACGTGCATAAGGATTAGAGATGTGTACTTCAATCACCGGTGATTTGATAGAACCAATAGCATCAGCAATGGCAACAGATGTGTGGGTATAACCTCCTGCATTCAGAATGACTCCGTGAACCAGGAATCCATCTTCATGCAACCTGTTGATGATCTCACCTTCAACATTGCTTTGATAATAATTCAGTGTGTGATGCGGAAACTGCTTCTTCAGTTCTTCAAAATACCCATCAAATGATTTGCTTCCATAAATGTCCGGCTCGCGAATTCCCAGCAAATTCAGATTGGGGCCGTTAATAATCAGAATATTCATTGTGGAAAAGGTTACGTGTTTATTGAAAGAATAAGTTGGATTTTTGTAAAGGTAATGATTGAAGTATGAACTGTGAACTATGAGTAATGAGTAGTGAGTAGTGAGTAGTGAGCATTGCATGGTGAATTGAAACAGAAAGCTCAAGCATGGATTGGAAGAGTACCATAAAAGGTTTTAAAGCTTACCTGCAGTTAGAGCTATCATTGTCTTATAACTCAATTGAAGCCTACCTGCATGATGTGGCATTGTTGCATCGCTTTTTTGAACTTAAAAATTCAGCGACGCAACCTGAAGAAGTCCTTCTTCCGCAATTGCAGGAATTTATTCTGTTCATCAATGAATTGGGAATGGGTGATCAATCGCAGGCACGAATTCTTTCGGGTGTGCGTGCCTTTTACAAGTACCTGATGATAGAAGACCTCGTTAAAAATGATCCTACCGTATTGCTCGAAGGACCGAAATTACGACGGAAACTCCCTGATATATTGCACCTCGATGAAATTAACCAGTTGTTTGCTGCTATAGACCACAGCAAACCTGACGGAATACGAAACAGGGCAATACTTGAAACACTTTACAGCTGCGGATTACGCGTGAGTGAATTGGTAGAACTTAAAATATCCAATCTTTATTTTGACGTGGGTTTTCTAAAAGTTATTGGAAAGGGAAATAAGGAAAGACTGGTGCCGGTTGGCGGAGATGCTATCAAACACATTAATTTTTACAGGGAAGGTGTAAGAAGCCACCTCAGAATTAAACATGGGTTTGAAGATTTTTTATTTCTTAACAGGAATGGACACAGCCTCAGCCGTGAATATATTTTTATGGTTATTAAAGCACTGGCAAAAAAAATTGGATTGAAGAAATCTATCAGTCCGCATACGTTCCGTCATTCCTTCGCAACACACCTGATTGAGGGTGGTGCTGATCTCCGCGCTGTTCAGGAAATGCTTGGCCATGAGTCAATCACCACTACGGAAATCTATACACACCTGGATCGTGACTATCTCCGTCAGACGCTTTTACAATTTCATCCAAGATATCAGTGAAGAAATATTTCGGCCATTACTTTTTATAATACTTCATTGCCTCTGGTAAAAACTTTTTAATGTCATCAATGCGGGTCTGATCACTGGGGTGAGTGCTCATGAATTCAGGAACAGATCCGCCACCGGATGCTGCTTTCATACGCTCCCAAAGCCCGACTGCTTCATTCGGATCGTAGCCAGCCATTGCCATCAGCACCAACCCGATCTTATCCGCCTCCGATTCCTGAAGCCGCGAAAAAGGAAGTATCGCTCCATATTGCGCACCATAGCCATATACGGTTTCATATATCTGTTGTGTTTCCGCCGGCTTCTGAGCCAGGAATGCACTCAACCCTAATCCTCCTGCCTGCACTGCAATTTGTTGCGTCATCCTTTCATTCCCATGCTGTGCAATTGCATGGCCCACTTCATGTCCAATTACTACAGCAAGGCCGGCTTCGGTTTCAGAAATCGGAAGAAGCCCTGTGTACACCGCAATCTTTCCTCCTGGTAAGCACCATGCATTGGGGACTTTATTTTCCAGTAAATGATATTCCCATGCGTACCCTTTTAACCGATCTGCTTCATTCGTTTTTTTCATGAGCATGGTTGCTGCATCGGAAATTTTTTTTCCTACAGCATTCACCATATTGGCTTCTGCTGTTCCTGTGATCACCTTGCTCTGCTGCAGCGTTTCACCATATTGCGTTACTGCCATTGAAATCAACTCCGATTCAGGAATCAGGTGCACCTGGCTCCTTCCTGTGATGGGCACCTTCTGGCAGGAACAGATAATTAGCGGCAGCAACAGAGCTCCGATGATTTGGTAAACTTTCATGATAATTATTTGTTTTTGGTAAACTTTATTTTGCTCTCCTCTCCTTTGACTAAACGCTGAATGTTTTTACGATGCGTGTAAATTATAATCAGGGGAACTGCCATTGAAAAAAGTATTATTGGCCACTGCCTTACCTCTTCGTAAAATATCAGTACCAAAGGAAATGCTGCGGATGCAAGAATTGAGCCGAGCGAAACATAACGTGTTACCAGGAACACCACCAGGAATGTTACTACACACACCAATGCTGCAACTGGAAAGACCGATGCACCTACTCCCAGAAATGTAGCGACTCCCTTTCCTCCTTTGAAATTAAGATAAACGGGAAAAATATGCCCCACTACGGCAGTTATTCCCAATGCCAGTTCATAATAGATAAAACTATCAGATTGAAAAGAAAGATGTCCAAGATAATATGCCAGCGAAACAGCAACAGAACCCTTTACAATATCCAGGAACAGCACGATACATCCGGCCTGTGTTCCAAGAACCCTGAAGGTGTTGGTAGCTCCTGCATTTCCACTTCCATACTTCCTTACATCTTTACTATAAAACAAAATGCCGATCCATACCGAAAAAGGAATCGCCCCGATAAGGTAGGCCAGCACAAATGCAATGATTATTTGATAGTCCAATTGTTGAGGTTATGTTTGAATGGAGCCAGGAATCCGCACATAAGAATAATAACTAACGGTTATTGACTTCCGACTCCTTACTGTTCGCCTGCTAAAAATTTCATTCTGTTCACAAACGTATTCTTTTTATTCTCAGAGCCCGGATTGTACTGATAGCTTTTCCCATCTTTTGTTTCTGCGCGGCGTTTATCAGGATTGATATTCACCAACGCTTCGTTAAAAGGTTGCTCACCGGCTACAATCTGCATGTTTCCTGCAGCGTAGTAAAAGTAATACCAGAAGTCCGCATCGCCTGCCGGAATATAAAGATTCATATAGTCACCACTGCGTTTAAATCCCAATTCAATATAGCCGGGCACGACACGCGCCATTGACTTATCGTCAATAAAAGCAATGCTGAATGGTTTGGTATTGTAAAAGGCCCTGCTGGTTTTATCCCATTTCAACTCAACATTGGAGAAAAATATAGTGAAGGGTAATGCATCACTCCGCACAATATTTCCGGACGCATTAAAAGCGTCGTTAAATGCTTTTTCTTTTTTCGGATCTAAAAATTCAGGGAGTGCCTTTTGAAATGTTTCAACAGAGTAGTCAGCATCCGGTTCATCATAATTACCTTGCAAAATAGATTTGGTCATCATGGCCATCAACTCCTTGTCGAGGTCAAAACGAATACCCAGCGCCACATTAAAAACAGGGTTGTTTTTATTTACGTCCGTAGTAATTTCGCCGGCACTCACCACATCCACCATCCCGTAGTTCAGGCCTAAATTCATTTTTCCTTCGGCCTTTACCTTACCGGTAGCATCGTTGTACCTCAACACATTTCCGCGCAATGCTTCATTCAGAATTTTTTCCGGATCACCTGCAATAAATTCTTTTGCTTTCTCATCATAAAAAACAATTCCGTTTGCGACAAACAAATTTTTGTCACCGGATCTTTTCTTTGCATTAAAAAATGAAGTATAGAGATCGGATGAATCGGCATCAAAAACCATCCCTGCAGTCATGGGCTTATGCGATTCATTTTCAGGATCAGCATACACCACAAAAGCTGAATCCTTGTTCATATAATTATCCATTGAAAACCACTCAGCTCTTACTTTTGGATTACTGATATCCAGTTTGGCAAAACCATCAAACTGTATCCGTTCATCATTCGATGCAATGTTCACCTTACCTTTATAAAATATTTTGGGAATGAGTGTAAAGCGTTGCGATGTATCAACCACTCCTTTCGCATACACATGAAAGTTTGTTTTGGTGGAATCCCTGAACACGCCAATATCATCCATCTTAATTTTCTGGGCTTTGCCGGTTTTATTGACATAGGAATAAATTCCGGATGCTTTTAAACTGTTTCTGCCATAGATATTGGCAACCACGCTATCCAGCCTGTGGTATTCATCAATGGTGTCCATAGTGATCTTCGCACGGGTTAATGTTCTCATGCGTGCCTCTGCTTCAATCACCACCTTTCCACTGTCAGGAAAAATCCTCGCGTCAGCAACATCTATGTAGGGTATTTTATTGATCTTGAGAATATAATTCTGCATGTCGTAGGTTGCAGAGCCACCATTGAATGAAAGTGAATCCTGGTCAGGGTGCACTGATGTAAACTCTGCTTCTGTTCCCGGGGGTGCCAAAAACGTCATTTTCTTTTTATCCATCTCCCATTTAAACTCATTGATGGAAGTCCGGTATTGATTGTAGGGAAATGATGTAGAAATATCATCGGTGTTGGATTTGAATTCACCAATGCGTTTGTCGAAATCTATCGATGCACTCACATCACTCGTTTTGAGTGCAAATTTTTTAGGGTCAAGCGATTTGATGGTAAAATCGGCGGAATCGGCTTTCATTTTGTTTTTACCAAAGTCAATATCCATTGCCGAAAGAGTGGCATCACTCCAGTCAACATTTCCGCTTCCAGAAAGCCCGCTTGATTGCAGTACCAATGCACCACGAAGCGTGGTTTTTCCATCAAATATTCTGAATGGAACGGTATCCATCTTCACTACCATCGAATCATTATACGGTATCCAGTGAATTACATCTTTCAATCCGTTCACATTCGGATATTCAATACCATTCATCACGGTAGCCTTAATCGTAAATGAATCCGATTTTGCATTCATAGAATCAGGATAAAATACGATATCCTTTGAAGTGCTTACGGAAGGAAGAAACTTAATAGTTCCCTTGCCCCGCAGGCCAGAGTTATCGAGAGAAATTTGATTGGTGAAAGTGCCTTTCCCATCATACACGGCGATGTCTGTTTTTTTCGTTTTGAAACCCAGTGACAGGTCTTGTTGAATGCTGATGGGGTCTTTCAGCTCAGGAAAAATTCCTGCAGACACCAGCTTGCCATCAAATCCCACTTTTAATGGACTGAATCTATTAAGCGAATCAAAAACAAAAGGTGCTAACTGGAAATAGAATTCACTCCGGTCATAGACACCACCCAACGTTCTTTTTTGATCATAGTATACATAGGACGGTTGCGTCGTTGTAAGGATTGGATATTGCCGGTGCCGGACACGACCGGAGCGATTGTCTTTTGAATCAATTTGAAGGTTACCCGTTACTTTTTCAATGATGCTTTTAATAGGTCCGAGAGTGGCCTTTCCGGTCTCATCAAATTTTCCGGTAGGAATATTGATCAAAACAGAATCGACGGTCGACAATTCAATCTTAAAATCATCATAATCAAATCCAAAACCATCACCAGACATATCCAGTCTTCCGGCAAACATCATTCCGCTGAAATCCATGTCGCGGTTACGTTTTACAGTCACATTATTCTCTCTTGGAAATACAACTACAAAATTTGAATCACTCAGTGCAATATCCCGCACACCCCTTAACTGCATATCCATGCTGCGCATATCAATCTCCGCATTTACGCTATCAGTCTTTGAATCAAGACGAATATTATCGTAGTCAATTTTTTTTCGCTTTGCATCCACGTAATGAAATGTTTTATACCTCACACGCACCATTTCCTTTTGGTCATCATAATCCACAAAACCATCTTCCACCAATTTGTATAGAATTCCTTTTATGGTTTGTGCAGAATATTTCGGGCCTAATTTTTTTGCAAGGTCTTCGGTAGTAAATTCTTTTTCGCCGCTTGTTTCTACTATCGTTCGCAGTTTTTCAATGATGTTGTAATCGGCAATATTCTGGAACTTATCCATTTTACCGGCTGAATAATAATCGAATGATTCCAGCACTACCTCGCTTTGCCCCGACTGTGAAATATTCCGCAGAAACATAGTTGGTTCATTCATGTCCCAAAAGATCACATCAGGCGAAATTTCCATGCTGTGGAAATAATCGTAGAAGGGTGATTTCTGGATTCCATTCTTTCCACGGAACAAATACAACTGACGCTTCTCACTGTCGTACCGCAACGTAACTCCTCCATGCAACACAGAATCTTTTCCCAGTAACAACTTCACATCAGCCTGGGAAGCATTGATCTCCTTGTTCTTGTTAATATCGAAATTGGAAGATTTTGCTACCACACCGAGCAATTTATCATAGCGGAAAATCTTGATCATCGCCTTTTGATCCGCAGAACCATTGGCATTCATCTTTGCACCCTGCAATGTAATGCCGCCATAAAGTTTCACGTGCGGTGCAATATTATCAAATTGAAGATCCTTACGGTATGATTCAAAACGCGGGTAAGTGGTTGTTTCCGGATTGGTAAATGACAATAACTTATCGGAAAACTTTCCTACAATATTTTTTTTGTCATAGGCTTCGTAAAACAATCGTGCTGAATCAGCACTGTATTCCGATTGCCTGCAATCAATTGAATAGTTGCTAAAAGTTACATACACTTCGTCTGCTCCAAAACCCACCCGCGTCCAGTCTGCTCTTCCTTTCGAACCCTGCCACCTGCTATCCATAGGAAAATAACTCCCACTGGTTCCTTCAATGCGAAGTGAATCTTTTTCCGTTATGCCGATGATGGTGCAATCTTCCACTTTCAGCACCGGGTTATTACTTTCCATTTTCAGCTCGTACACATCACTGTCAAATTTCCAGGTGCGTCCATCAGAAATGAGAAATGCATGGCGACTGAATAGTGCAAATGAAAAATCCAGGTATTCTTCATACTTTTTATAATTACCCTGGCGCTGGTTGGTGATGACAGCAGCAGATACATCCTTCCAACTGTCAAAGAAATCTTCATCTTTAAAATTCTTCCTGAATGCAACAACCGTGGCGAAGAATTTCTGAAAATAAGGTGTCACCAGCATTTTACGCTCACGCATCGATGTAGCCAGTTCAATGATATCAGACTTTTGAGAGGCTGAAAATAAAGGCCATGCATCCTCCAGGTCTTTTGCGGTTTGCTGACATTCCTCGCGCCTTGTATCTGTCAGTAACTGAGTGGCCTCTTTTAAAAATGCCGCCGGGTCATTAGAAAAACCCGGAGCAGATTGTGCAAAGGACGACGAACACATTAAAATAATTGCAAAAAAGAGAAGGGAAATTCGCTGCATTGATGGCATTCTTTTCGGAAAGCAACGAAATTAGGTAATTAAAATTTTCAGGGAAGACTGAGCATGGACATACTATCCACACTCCGAATATCTTAGTTTTGATTGCTGCGCAAGCTCAACGCTATCCAGCCATCCTGCCGGAGCTTATGAATAATTCCGAAACCAGCAGTGTTGGCTACACTAACAATTACATTCTCATCGGCTTCCAAAAATCCACTTATCAAAAGGCTGCCCTTATTTTTCAGAGATAACGCAAACTCTTGCATTGAACTGATAATTACTGAGCGGTTGATATTGGCTAAAATAACATCGAAAGTCTGGCCTTCAAAACAATCAGTATCTCCCATTAAAGCGGTTGCAGTAAAAACATTATTCAACTGAAAATTTTCTATTGAATTCTTATAAGCCCATTGTTCATGGTCAATGGAAAGTATAGCTGATGCGTTTAGTTTTGCTGCAAGAATAGAAAGAATTCCTGTGCCGCTCCCAAAATCAAGCACCCTTTTGTTTTCCAGGTCTTCCGCCAGCATTAGCTGCATCATCATGCTGGTAGTAGCATGATGCCCGGTGCCGAACGACATTTTAGGATCAATAACAATATCATATTTCACCTGTGCAAAAGGAGGATGAAACGATGCGCGAACGGTTATATCATTTCCGATGATGATAGGTTGAAAACTTTTCTCCCATACCTTGTTCCAGTTCTGATCGGCTATTGGTGATTGGGAAAAGGAGAAACCATATCCTTGCTGCAACGGCTTTATCGTTGTTTGAAATTCATCCTGGTTAAAAGAAATTTCCTGTATAAAGCCGATCAGTTTTTCCTCTTGTTGCTCGAATCCCTCAAAGCCAATAGCGTCAAGTGCAGCGATTACAAGTTCCTGCTGCCAGCTCTCCTTAATATCAAAGGTGAAGGACAAATAACTCATTGCGCATTAAAGTTATTAAGTGAAAGAGACAATTGTATTGTGCTTCAGGACTGGTTCATTGTATTGATCCGAATAAAGTACTACGATAGTATCAGTGGCAGAATCTTCCAGCAAAATGAAAGATATTGAAAGCGATAGCTATCAAACACTTTTTATGATACCTGCAAAATCAGCGGCAACGAGAGAAGCTCCGCCGATCAATCCACCATCTACATCAGGCTGGTTCATCAACCCTTTTGCATTGGATGGCTTCATGCTTCCACCATATTGGATGGTGGTGTTTTCCGCAGTTTCAATATCGTATTGCATCCTGATAAGATTCCGGATGAAGGCATGTATCTCTTGAGCCTGTTCGTCACTGGCCACTTTACCTGTTCCAATAGCCCATACAGGTTCATAGGCAATCACCACCTTTGAAAAATCATCTTTTGTCAGATGAAAAAGTCCTTCCCGTACCTGTTTTTCGACCAATTCAAAATGCGTATTTGCTTCCCGAACTTCCAGTGGCTCGCCACAGCAATAAATCGGTTGCAGGCCTTCAGCAATAGCTGCCGATACTTTTTTAGCCAGTTGTTCATTGGTTTCCTGAAAATATAAACGTCTTTCAGAATGGCCAATAATCACATAGGTGGCACCGGTTGCTTTGATCATTGCGGCTGAAATTTCACCTGTGTAAGCACCGGTTTTTTCCCAATGACAGTTTTGCGCTGCTGCAAAAATGTTCTTCTTTCCCTTTATTAATGCTGCTACAGGCTCTAATGCAATAAACGGCGGACAAAATAGTACCAGTGTTTCCCCCAGGTTTTCAGCAGCTAACAACTGTAATGTTTCTTCTACCAGTTGAGTGCTCTCCTGCAAGGTCTTATTCATTTTCCAGTTTCCGGCAATGATGTTTTTACGCATATTCAACTCTTATTTTGTAGTGAAGCAGTGAAAGTAATTCAATAGTGACTTAAGGTGATTGAAACCAAATTATCTCTTTGGAAGGTTGTAAACATGCTGCAGAATTTCTATATCTGCTTCACTCAGTGTTACACCTCTGCGTTGCATTACCAGCGCTGCTACTTTCAGCGCTTTTTCAACCTTGTAATCTGTAAACCCGCTGGCGCCGCCCCATGAAAAGGATGGAATAAAATTTCTTGGAAAGCCATCTCCGAAAATGTTGGCAAATACTCCAACCACTGTTCCGGTATTAAACATGGTATTAATGCCGCATTTTGAATGATCACCCATCATCAGTCCGCAAAACTGAAGCCCGGTGTCTTCAAATTTTTGCGCCGGATAATTCCACAGCTTTACATTGCTGTAATCATTTTTGAGATTAGAATTATTGGTATCCGCACCGAGGTTACACCATTCGCCCACCACTGCATTTCCAAGATAACCGTCATGCGCCTTGTTGGAATTGCCAAACATCACCACATTATTTATCTCTCCAGCCACTTTACAATAGGGGCCAATAGTGGTTGGATAATAAATTTTAGATCCCATTTTCACGACGCTGTTTTCGCCCAAAGCAAACGGACCGCGGATCATTGCTCCTTCCATGATCTCCGCGTTTTTGCCGATATAGATGGGTCCGTTAGATGCATTGAGATACGCAAATTCAACAATAGCACCTTCTTCGATAAAGATATCGTGGCGGTTGATGACTTTATTGGATTCAAAGATGGTTGCAGAGCGCCGTTTATAGGTAATCAGCTTGTAGTCATCACGCAGTGCTTCGCCGTTCTTTGAAAAGATATCAGTTAGCTTCCTGACAGAACGCGCCGTTGTTGCCGGAGCCGTTATTTTGCATTGGCGAATTATTTCCTGTGTTTGCAGCTCGCCGTTGTCGGTTGAAAAATCAGCCACACAACAGGCAATCAGCATTTCATTTTCAACAATAGCTTCATTCAGCTGTAGGGTAACGACCTGCGCCACCAGGCGCGGATCGGGAAGAATGCAACCGTTGATCAGCCAGTTCTGGCTCATCTTTTCAAATGGAAATTTTTTTTGGAGGTATTCCTGCGTGAGGTAACCGGGCCGGATATTCAGCGATTGCTTCCATTTCTCTGCTATCGTGAAGATCCCAACCCTGATCTCACATACAGGCCTGGTAAAAGTGAATGGCAGCAGTTGATCCCTGCAGTCATCGTCAAAGAGAATAAAGTTTTTTTCTGCCATGTGCCGAAATTAAAAAGCCCTACAAAGGCAGGGCTCTTATTACGATCTGTTTAGCTGTATCCTGAAAGTACTTCAGATTAACTTTTCTTCGCGTATTTCTTCTTGAATTTATCGATACGTCCGGCGGTATCAATAAACTTCATTTTACCGGTATAGTAAGGATGCGATGTATTGGAAATTTCGAGCTTAATCAGGGGATATTCCTTACCATCTTCCCAGGTAATCATTTCTTTGGTAGCTGCTGATGATTTGGAGATAAAAGAAGTGTTGTTCGACATGTCTTTAAATACTACAAACCGGTAATTTTCTGGGTGAATACCTTTTTTCATTGGATGATGCGCATTTTTTTGGGAGCACAAAGATATATAAAAACAATTGAGATAGCCAAATCGGGTTGATAATTGAGTAGTGTTTCAGTTTAAGAAAGGAGCACCCGATTAAAATCGGGTGCAATGGATAGCACAACAGCTATCTATTCCCTGTAATTTCTAATCAATGGATAAAAGATTCTGTTCAAAGTGAAACTGAGGCACTACCTAATTGAAGGGTACGACAATTTATGATCTCTCGCAGCACACTCAGCACGCATGAAAATGAGATGAATGCTATTCATACCTTAGGACTTCATACAGATTAACCAGTATTTCGGTATTCCTTTTTTCCGCCCAAAATTCCTCATAATGATTTCAGGTATTCAACAAGGTCTTTCTTTTCCGGTTCTGTCAGCGTTAGCTTTTTGAAATCGTTGTAGTGATTTACCACATCCATCAGTGTTGCAAATCTTCCATCATGATAAAAACCACCTTTCATATGTGTCCATAACCCTTTTAACCCTTGCGTAACATAGGTTTGATCAGGTGAGCGGTTTGCCTGAAAATCATCAATACCAATATCTGAAGCCTTGTGTGTATTCCAGCCTGGTTCTGTAAAAAGAGGAGGAATGTGACAGGTTGCGCATTGCGCTTTACCATTAAATACGATCATGCCCCGTTCCGCCGCACTCTTGTTGTAGATACTATCAGGTGCTTTTGGTGCAGGAATAGCCAACTGATAAAATTGCAGTGCTGCAAGCTTTTCTGTTATCAAGTCAGGAGAGCTCCGTTTGTTTCCATAACCAGCTTTCGCTGCAACCGGGTATTTTTTTGAATCAGCAAGCCGCTTATCATAAAAATTTCCCTGGCCATTTAATTCGAGGTTTGCAACATAAGCATTCCAGTAAGTAACATCGCCCCAACCACCAGTCCATGTATGATTATTGTGACCGGCATGGCCAAAGGCCTCAGGAATTAAAGTAGCTCCGGATTTTCCATCAGGGCGAAATGCTTTACCATCCAGATTCAGCAAAGCATCATACTTGCCGGGTCCCCAGCTTGCAAGCACTTTTTTCACGGTTGCCTCATCCACACCCAATACATCGGTGAGTGGTTTTAAATTGGGTGCCATGCTTGCAATTGCTCCCACATTTAAATCGCGGTTAGCCCAGCCATCCAGGCGATGGCCAATTCCCGGAGCAAACGCATTGTCAACCGTTGAATGACAGGATGCACAGGTAATTCCTACAGCTAAGAGCTTATTACCTGCATCAAAAGTACCCTTCACGCCTACCACAGCATTGATCTGCAAAAGGGTGAGTGTAACTGCCGGATCATCTAAATTCACTTTTCCTGCTTTGATAGCGGCTGCCACATCAGCGGGTATGGCATCCATATCAACTTTGAGCCCTGCTGCCAGTGCGTCTTTCGGAGAAAGTCCCGCACCTGTACCGCCATTCTTTGCTCCGGCAATTGCCTTGTGTAATTGCAATGCAGTGCTCCAGTATGCTTCATCCCCAAAAGTTTCGTAACGGAATATTTGTCTCCCCTCTTCTACCATCCTCTTCGCATTGGATGAAACAGGATCATCAACTTCTTTAACGGTTGTTACCTGTTCGCCCGCGGAGGAATTAGTGCATTGAAAATGCGACAGGGTTATTATAAAGAATGCAACAGCCGGAAAAATGAAAGATAGTGGTAGTTTTTTCATCATACTTATTTTTTTAATGATTTATGAACAGTTACTCCCTCTTGTTTCAAACTCACGAACTTTATGTTTTATTTAGTATTAAACTATTTTTGAAATACGTGCCAGTGAATAAGCACTTACTGCCATCGCAAGGTCACGGACTGCCACATCCAAAAAATTTCCGCTTGCCAAAAGGGTGAGTGCAATCAATGTTAGCCATGCAGAAACAACAAGTCCGCCAATTGCCGGTCTGAAAAGCACTCCAATGCCCGCTACAATTTCAATAACACCCACGATCATCATAAATATTTTGGGTTCGAATGGGAGCATGGCTGCCAACCCAGGATGCAGGTAACTCTCCCACTCTGCAAGAATGCCCGTGAACTTGTCTAATCCCGCTACAATGGCAACTATTCCAAAAGTTAGTTTCAGGAGCGTATGAACAGAAGCAAGCATTTGATTGGTACTTTGTGTTTCCATGAAAAGTGTTTTGAGATTTTACACCTATAGAGTTGGTGAAGAAGAGAAAGGTTACAAAGGGAAAACTACGCTTGTGGGCGTGCTCCTTTCTATTAGAGAATCTTATACGGATTTCCTGTTAAAGGATGTCCAACACCCGTTAATTGCCAGCCTTTGAAACAATTACTTCAGGATCGCTATTTCCTGCAACACCCTGCTCACCATTATATCACAGAACACCAGGTTAAATTCAAAAATATCTTCCGGAGTAAATATTTTTCCCAGCTCTTTCCTCAGCATAGATTTGGCACGGTTGAGCCGCACTTTTACATTGGATGGAGTAATATTTAACGCTTCTGCTGTTTCGGCAACATTTAGTCCGTTGATCTCACGCAGGGAAAATACCATTCGATATTCCATTGGCACCAGTGCGAGTGAACGTTCAATAAGATCATTTAACTCTTGGTTTACCACTACTTTTCCAGTCTCACTATTTTTATAGGTCGAATACATGGGTACTGATTTTTCATTGATGAGTTGAGTATCTCTTATTTCGTTTTTGAAATTAAATCGCTGTTGCTTCTGGAAACAGTTGTTGAGCATAATTTTAATGATCCACGTTTTGAATGTGCAACGGTTTTCAAATTTCTGCAGGTTCACATATGCATTGATAAATGTTTCCTGCATGAGGTCCTGCGTATCATCATGACTATATCCATAAGACCTCCCTGTTTTATGCAAAAAGGAATTATTGCGGCGTATCAAAATCTCGAAAAGATCAGTGTCTCCATTCAGAATATGATGTATAACATCCATATCTGAATAGTGCTCAAATATTTTCAAATTCTTCATTTCACAAATTTAGAGCACTGATTTTATCCATCATTATGGTGGGAACCTGACTATCACTTCCCTATTTTTACTTTAATGCATAAAATTAGAGTAGTTGAAGACAGGAAAGGTTACAAAAATTCTTCCCGGCAAGCCGACTTAATCTACCGGTTTATAATAAGAATACCTTATTTTTGAACAAACCAACTCATATGCTGTGGAGAAAATTTAATGGCGAAAAAATCAAGATGCCTATTAATAAGGCAGTTGAGCAAGCTATCAGGTATGAATCCAGCATGGGTAACAAACTAAAAGTGTGTATCGGCACCGATTCGCAGGTGCGCGGTAAAGTGACGGAGTTTGCAACAGTGATAGTTTTTTTGAGGGAGAAGAAAGGTGGTTTTATGTTCATCAACAATGATAAGACGACGAACAAACTCACGATTAAGGAGAGAATGCTCGATGAAGTTTCCCGATCCGTGCAAACCGCGTATGGTTTATGCGATCTGCTGGATGCTTATGAGGTGGATCTTGAAGTGCACGCCGACATCAATACCAATCCGCATTTTCAATCCAATACTGCTTTAAAAGAAGCTATGGGTTATATACTCGGGATGGGATTTGCATTTAAAGCAAAGCCGGAAGCGTTTGCAAGTTCTAGTTGTGCGAATAAGGTGGTTTAAAAAGTAGTGAGTAGTGAGTAGTGAGTCCTTAGTCGGAAGTTGTTGGAAATAAGTTTGCCGAAGCTACAGTGGATCGAGTGCTGGTATAAGGAACTATCCGCCTTCGCTAAAGCTACGGGGGATAATAGAAACAGGCGACGGAGTAATTACTCTGGTCGCCTGTCTCATTTGGGATTTTGCAACGTTGAACAAAACCCTGGGTGTGTGAAAGCACCCATCTCTTTAGTATTCCTTTTAGAGAATTTTGCTGTTGTTGATTTCTTTTTCTTTGAAGGAATAAATATACAATCTCACAGAGGCAAAAAGAAGTTTTTGGTGAACTATATTTCTGAAAGTTATTAACATTATTGTTGCAAGAAGCAGGGATAAAAATGGCGCACGGGGAAAATGCTGTTGATAGGTAATTACAGGTAAATATCTTAAAGGAAAGCTTACCGATAAACAAAAATCAAATTCTTCCTAACCTTCAAGATATGCATTATCAGTCCTCTATTTTTTTAACAATAGTATTTTTAGAGGAGGTAGCTTCACCAATAAATTTTAAAACTTCTACTTTTCCGGCTCTCGTAATAATGGAAGAAATAAAGGTAACAGGAAGCGTTGACCAAAGCGGTTTCATAGCTGCATGAAACTGGCTCACATGCTTGCTCACCTGCGATTTACCGACTTTATCAGACTTGGTGAAGATGATGGCAAAAGGAATCCGCCATTCACCCAACTGGTTTACAAAATCCAAATCTGATTGCTGCGGTTCGAGCCGCGCATCTACCAGGATGAATACACATTGCAATGTTCTTCTTTGCTGAAGATACCTACTGATCATATCACTCCACTGATAGCGCATGCTTCTCGAAACCTTTGCATAACCGTAGCCGGGAAGATCTACAAAATAGATGTGTTCATTGATCAGGAAGAAATTCAATGTCTGTGTTTTACCCGGCGCACGCGATACTTTCACAAGGTCTTTTCGGTTCACCAGTGTATTGATGAGCGAAGACTTCCCGACATTAGATCGGCCGATGAAAGCAAACTCGGGCAATCCGGTCTTTGGACAGTCGCTTTCCTTCACAAAACTTCCGACAAATGATGCGGATTGAATTAACATGCAACAAGGGTTATTATTTATGAGCCTCTCTTAATTATTTCCCGTTTCATTTTATCCATCTTCAACGCTTTTCCCTGGACAGGCAAAGAAACAGAAAGAAAGCGAGCAATGTTGCTCTTTGCGTAACTTTGGCGCCATTATGAAGCAGCCAGTGGTGCCTTACCAGGAAATGAATCTGTCGAAGAAAGAACAGGTGACGATGATGTTTGACCGGATTGCTTTCAGATATGACCTCATGAACCGCCTGCTCTCCTTTGGGATTGATGTGGGCTGGCGAAAAAGGATGCTGAAAATGCTTACGCCATCAAATCCGCAGGTGATTCTTGATGTGGCAACAGGCACTGCCGATGTAGCCATTCAATTGGCTGCCCTTCATCCAAAACAAATCATTGGCATCGACATTTCAGCGGAAATGCTCAACCTTGGACAGGTGAAACTGAACGAAAGAAAACTTGATTCGCTCATCACGCTGGAACAAGCAGATGCAGAGAATCTTCCCTTTGAAGATAATAAGTTCGATGCAATCACCGTTGCATTCGGCGTCAGAAATTTTGAGCACCTCGAAAAGGGGTTGCAGGAGCTGAACAGGGTGCTTAAAAAGAATGGAACCCTTATCGTTCTGGAGTTTTCAAAACCACAACAGTTTCCATTTAAACAGTTGTTCCAGTTTTATTTTACGCACATCTGCCCATTGCTTGGGCAATGGATTACCAATGATAAAATGGCATATACTTACCTTCACCGGTCGGTAGCCGCTTTTCCGGATGGAAAAGATTTTACCCATTTACTTGAAAAAAACGGATTCTTTTCAACTCAATGCACACCACTCACCTTCGGAATCAGTTCCATCTATACCGGAAAGAAGCAGTAGTCCTCGTGCTCCTGTTCTCGCTGTGCAGGACTTCATTTGCACAAATGAACATCTATTATGATGACCAGCGGTATGAGTCCAGGATGTTTCATTTCGGTATTTCGCTTGCGGTGAACAGCTCCAATTATAAAATAACACTCGATCCAAATTACCTTGATCAAAACGAAGTCCTGGAAGCACATGGCACCAGCAATCCTGGTTTTGCCCTCGGTATCCTTTCAGATCTTCACCTTTCCAAATCATTTGAGCTGCGCTTTATTCCTGACCTGGCTTTTTCTGACAGGGGCATTCAATACAAGCTGAGCACTACAGATACGATACCGATTAAAAAGATAGAGTCCGTGTATCTCGAATTCCCGGTGCACCTGAAATACCGTTCGCGTCCCTATAAAGATTTTCGAATGTATGTGCTTGGTGGATTTAAATACAGCATCGATATGCAATCAAATGCATCGGCGAGGCTGGCGGAGAACCTGGTAAAGGTGTATAAAAATGACATCGCGCTTGAATATGGAATGGGTATGGAATTTCATCTTCCGCTGGTGATCATTTCACCCGAAATAAAAGTATCCTACGGACTCTTTAATGTCCTCAAGCCAGATGACAACCTGATCTTTTCAAGTGTATTGGAAAAACTAAGAGCACGTACTATTATGTTCACGCTTCATTTTGAAGGTTAGTACGCTGTAGTATTTTCTAAGAAAAAAATGTGACGCTCTATTTGCTTCAACCCTATTTCCCCAGTCTGATCTTTTTGGTGTCGAGTGCTTCCTGCACGTCAAATGGAAACGTTTTGTGAAAGATAAATTTCTTTACAGTTATACTTCCATTTAAATGGATCGGAATAGTGGATCCTGAAATGAACATTTCAATTCCTGCGGGAAGAAATTGAGAGAGCTGCGCAAT
>JBDSEW010000069.1:0-2534 GCA_039919825.1 Chitinophagales bacterium
ATGGAAATCTCTATCCTCAGCCTGTTCAAAATGTAAAGGGTGTAAAAGTTGGTAAAAATATTGTTGCCTATAAAAACGAGTATGACAGCGACTTAAAAGTGTTTTATAAGGGGGAAACATTTACACTCGAAACTTTTGAGGTGCGTGTTTATTTTACCGGCGATGACCTTGTTGCTTATCTAACGCAGGAAGGAAAGTTCAAAATATTTTATGCAGGAGTGGTTTATACCATCGGTACTTTCAATCCCGGAAATTTAAGGGTAGAAGACGACCTCGTTACTTTTTCCAATGAAGTAGGATATTTTAAAGTGTTTTACAAGGGGAAGACCTATCAGCTCGAACAATATTCACCCGATCATTATGAAATGAGCCAGCATTCACTTTATTACACGGGCAGGGATGGGCGTATCAATCTTTTTTCCTTTGGCAAACAATCAGAGCTTCCGATAGAGAATTACGTAAGCCTTCGATTGGATTATGATGTACTGCAAGTGGAAACATCGCCGCATCAGTTCACTTTTTATTATAAGGGCAAAGTGTATTGATTTAGCGAAAGGTCAAGTTTATAGTTCATAGTCTGTTCGTGGTCTTTTTGAAAATCAAAAGAGGCTGTCTCAAAAGTTCCGGAGGAGCCGTCATGCCGAATTTATTTCGGCATCTGCTCTTTGAGGAACAGATCCTGAAACAAGTTCAGGATGACTTCATGACTTTTGAGACAGCCTCTTTGTAATTTATTTGCTGAGTTTTGGTTCAGGAAAAAACTTTTTCCTTCGACCATTCTTTGGCCATTTGTTTGAGATCGTTGAGAACCTGATCCTGCCGGCGCCGGTTTTCAATATCTTCAGGATCAGCTTTCTGTGCCTGTTCTTTCTTCAACCGTTCATTTTCAACGGTAAATTGTGCAACCTGCTCACTAGTAAATTGTACTTCTTCTCCTTTCTTTACAAACACGCGCTCATACCCTAACTCGTCCAGTTCATTCCCGGCAACTGATTCAAATGTGCGCACCTGCTCTTCAGTCAATTCTTTGAGGAACTTGTTGAAATTATGGTGCATGATAGGTTTATTGACATTTTCCCAAAGGGAACTTGCCACAGCCGTATTCTTCGCTTCCTGGCTATCATAAAATTCCATCATTTCCGGCATAAATTCAATGCCCAGAAAAGCGCACATATTGCGAAGCGTACTTTCTGTTTCTTCTGTCAGCTCAGTATAGGAAACGGTAAAGTAGCGATCTGTAGAGAGATTAGCCCGGGCATCGAGGCATAGGCGCTGCAACTCTGACCACTGTTTGGCAATATGGTAAACATGTTTATCACCAATAACAGCTTTGGTGAAAGACAGTGCCACATCACGTCCATCGCGGTGCAGGAAGATGTATTTGTTGTTGCCGAAATACTGGTTGAGGTGATCAGCCCAGCGGATGTTCTGCATGCTCTTACAGAGCCATGCTTTTGCACGATTGGATTCACCGTAAATATCCATCACTGCACCGTAAATAGCAATCACATGCTTTTCGCGGCAACGGCGTTTCACATCTTCACGGTCCAGTAAGGTATTTAACCAAAGAACAGGATTCGCCTCTACAAGCCTGCACACAAGTTCCACCATCTGGTTGAATTTGTCATCATCCAGTATTGTCTGAACCGGAAGAATAGAATCTATCCTTTGGAGGATATGAGGTGGATGAGGTGCGGCTATCTCATGCGAATTCGAAATCATCAGGCGAAGTAAGTTCGAGCCCGACCGTTGTTCACCTACGAGGAAAAGTGATTGCATACTCTTCTGTTTATTTCTTGAATTTTAGGGGTAAAGAAAAAAACCTATTAAACCTGCTGTGGGAATGATGTAAACAACATCAACATTGAATTTGATGAGTGCTACTAAAGCCCCGGCAAAAATAAGTAATGAAGGCCAAAAAGCGGCAACAGAAGAATAATCGGTCATTTTCGCCAATTCCCAAGCAGCAAAAAAGATCATGCCGATCACACCGCAACGTATGCCGCGCAAAACTGATTTTGCAATCACTGATTTTTTAAAAAACTCCATTGCCTTTGATGCCACCACCATCAAAATAGCCGGAGGGGCAAAAATCGCAATGGTTGAAAGCAATGCTCCGAAGAACCCTTTTACCTGGAAACCAATAAAAGCGGCAGCAATCAGGATAGGTCCCGGCATTACCTGGCTAAACGCGATACCATCCTTAAAACCGGTTTGCGAAACCCAGTGAAATACTTCCACTACATGGTGCTGGATAATTGGGATGATCACGTAACCTCCACCAAACAACATCACACTCAAACCGCTGAATGTTTTCACCAGGTTGAACAGACCTTTGGGGTCTTCTACTGGAATGTAAAGCCCCGTGGCAAGTGTGGCTATCATTATCAATACAAGACTGGTGGTTAAATAAGGAAACTTTGCCCGTTCAATTTTTGGTGAGTTGGCAAGGGCAGTCCAGTCGGTGAACGCGAAATAGCCAATAAAACCAAAAAGAAGTACCAGTAAAAAGGTTACGTATAACCGGAAATCCC
>JBDSEW010000077.1:0-17479 GCA_039919825.1 Chitinophagales bacterium
CATTGGCATTGAGTAAAGGTCCATTTAGTTCATCATCAATTGCAAAACCGTCTACAGATAGATCAACTAATAAGGTAGGACATGCGGCTTCACTTTCCGAATAAATAAATTTCATAATAGTGCAGCCAACACCATTTTCAGCCCCCACAACATTATCTGCCAACTGAGTGCCTGAGTGAGGAGTGTTTATCGTTATTATTTCATTCACATCATTTCGATAGGTGACCCCATAGTTCCCCTGCAGGTAAAGACGTGACATGATGCCACCTAAACTATGACCAATCAAATTAACTTTGCCGGCAGAGAATCCATATGCTCTGCAGGTAATCAGGAGCGCATTAATTCCATCGGGCACAACAGATGTGTTCTCTTCAAATCCTTTCCATGTTGAATAGGTATAGTTCACTTTAGTAGTTAGCTTTTCTACATAAAAACTATCAATTTTCAGTCGTGTTTCCATGGGTGCAAATGTTCCTTCATTGCCCATTAACCCATGCACGAAAACAATGGGTGCCCTGTAAATTTCCAAGGGGATGTTGAATAAAACTCCATCCGTGGGAGTATAGATTTCAATGGTATCGGTTCTTTTGGGTTTATGACTTTCACCAACATACGTTGGGTGATAATATAAAGCAGAAACAACATTGTCATTATTAGAAACAAAAAAATCTCCTATCTGATCCGTATCATAGCCGTTTGGATCACTTTTTATTCTGAAGCCTATGTAAGCGGAGTTTATGGATGCATTGTTATTGGTAAATTTGAAATTAGTTGCATGAGAGCCATCGGCACAAACTTTCAAAGGCTTAGGATCGTCATCAATACTCCCTTCCCATAATACAAAAGATTCTGCCAGAGAGGCATTATCGGGAATAACATTTGTAATGCTAAGCTTAGATTCGTCGCACTTTCCCCCTTGCCATTCCCAAAAATCATTGTAAGCACCATATGTACCTGGAGAGTCAAAGTATCCTCCCGTTGCTATATATCCCTTGCAGTTAATTGTAAAGCTGACGGCCCAATACCGGCCAGGCCCTCCCAAGTCCCAATTCTGTGTCCAGCTATTCGAAGCTGGTGTGTATTCCCACATATCTCCCATTTCTTCGATGGTGCAACTATTCCCGGTTCCCATATACCCCTTACTACCGATACTAAAGCCGGTGGCATGGTATCTTACAATACCTCCAAAGTCGGCTTTCTGCATCCAGGTGTTGTTGGCTGGATTGTATTCATAAAAGTCTTTCAATGCATTGCCTCCACTGCTACAGGGATTACCCGTACCACCAGTTCCTATATAACCCTTGCCATTGATAGTAAAACTTGCGGCGAAATTTCGTCCAACGCCTCCGAAGTCCGCTTTCTGCGTCCAGGTGTTCGAAGCTGTATCGTACTCCCAAAAATCTTTATACAACATACTGTTTCCTCCGCTCGCATCATTAGATCCCCCTGTTCCTATATAGCCCTTGCCATTGATACTAAAGCTTGTGGCGCCAGTTCGCGCAGCTCCCCCGAAGTCCGCTTTCTGAAGCCAGTTATTCGTAGCTGGATCGTACTCCCAAAAATCTTTATACTGCACACTGTTTTGTCCAAACATATTGACAGAACCCCCTGTTCCTATGTAGCCCTTACCACCTATGCTAAAGCTTACAGCGCCAGTTCGTGCCGCGCCTCCGAAGTCCGCCTTTTGCGTCCAGGTATTGTTGGAAGAGTCGTATTCCCAAAAGTCTTTCAGAAAAATTCCGTAAATCTCACCTGTTTGTTTGTAGCCTGTTCCTATGTATCCTTTATCGCCAATGCTGAAGCCCGTAGCACCACGTCGTGCATCGCCACCAAAGTTGGCTTTCTGCGTCCATGTATCTTGAGCTTGACTGTTGGTTAAACCGGCGGCAATTAAAACTGCGATAAGAAGTATAATTTTTTTCATGATGGTAAATTGTCCTTTTTGAGCTGATTGGTTATTTAATAACTGATAGGTTATTCATTTCATCCATTGTTATAGTCGGCGGCATTTCGCCTTTCTTTATTTTGTCCAGGACAAGCAATGCCACTTTCTCTGCATTGGCTTTTGTTTTAAAGCCTTGATTGCCGGGGAGTCCTGGTGTGCTGGGTGGGTGTATCATCAATCTGCCTTTTGCATACACATCGTAACAGAAGGTGCCGTTTGCAGCATCAATGATTTTGTATGATAAATCTGCATTTGAATAAGTGCTCGGTTCAGAGAATTGCGAAGTACTGTTGTTTCCTGGCTGGGGTGATGGTGTCTGTGCAAAAGTTGCTTGCCACAATAGAAAAAGGATGGATGCTGCGAGGTAAAGTTTACTTTTCATAGTGGCTTGGTTTTAAGAAATGAGATATGTTTGAAAAATTTATTTTTTTGGGGTAAAAATTTATTTTCTGTAATGTAAACTTCGCTAGTTCGATGAGTAGATACCTTTATAAATTAAAATGTTACCCTCCTTTAAGTTAAAACTGGTGTTCAGAATTCCTTTTGTTATATACGGTACTACCGTTGAACCACTATTCGCTTCACCGCCAGTTTTTCTTCTGCTAAGATCTGTACTATGTAAATTCCATTTGCCACGTCACCCAAAGAAATGGTTTGTGCGTTTTGAAATTGATCCGCTGAAAACTGCTGGTTGTAAATCCCCTGACCCAATGGATTTAATACTGTTACTGTGATGTTTTCCCCGGTGAAGTTTGAAATGGAAAATTCGAATGTTCCGGTAGTGGGGTTGAGATAAATGGTAAGTGTGTTATTATCAACTGAAATTGTTTCTGTTAAGCTGTGGCATTTTCCAGGTGTCATCCAAATGATTTACAAAAGAAGGAGGGTATTTCTTAATCCTCCTCCATTTGTAAATCAAGAGAAAGGAAATGCTTCTTTTATTTACCAAGCATCATCCCGACAGAAAAAATCGGGATGATGCTTGGCTATTTTACCTGGTTAAATGTATCCCGACAGCGAAATCGGGATGATTTTGTGTCGCCTATTTTATTGAGTCAAAACCATTTTCTTAGTGGCCATTGTTTTTCCATTCACCACCAAACTGTATTGATACACGCCGGGCGCAAGGTCTTTTGTTTCTACGTCAACCGTTCCTTTGCCGGCTTTGAGTGCAATGGTTTTTAGCACGATGCCTTGCTCATTTTGAAATACGATGGAAGCAGTTGCATCATTGGGTAGTTTGTAAGAGATGGTTGTTTTACCATAAAAGGGATTCGGAATATTCTGACCCAATTCAATTATATCAGACCCTTGCAGCAACACCTTTTCATTTTCTGATCCGGTGCTTTTGCTCTCGCTAACACCTAACAATTGCTCGATAGCAGATAAGCGTTCTTTCAAATCTTCATTTTCTTTTGAGAGTTCCTGCACCGCTTTTACAAGAGGCACTACAAATTCGGAGTAATTCAATCCATAGGTATCTTTATCGTTGGCAGGCTTAACCACTCCGCTGAAATCATAACTTAACTTATCTGCAGTAGCTTCTACTTCCTGAGCAATGAAACCCGTATAGGTGATCTTTTCTCTGTTAGCTATTGCCGATTCATCTGACTTTTGCTTTTCATCTGATTCTGCGCCTTGTTCATCCCCCTTTTTTGCTTCCGGCTTTATGTGATCGTTTAATTTATGAAGATCGAGGCTGTAAGTAATGGGCCGCAATTCATTAATAAACTCCAGGCCTGGCACATCTTCGCGTATATTCTTTTTAAAGCGACCATCTGAAATATTCGTCCAACTTACATAACCACCAATTGATGTAACACTGCTGTTACCAATGCGAACCTGGTTGCTCGCCGTGGCAGTAGCATAGTAGCCAAGGGCCATTGCATTAGTTAAATTACCTAGACTTACATCAGCGTAATTTCCTATGCCAGTATTATTTGATCCTGTGGAATTAGTATATAGAGCTTTTTGCCCGCATCCTGTATTGTATTGACCGGTTGTATTATTATACAATGAAGACAAGCCAAGTGCCGAGTTATAACTTGCAGTATTCTTATAAAGAGCCTGCGCTCCAATGGCTGTATTATATTGAGCTGTGAGGTTACTATATAATGCAGATTGTCCAATTGCCGTATTCCAATTTCCGGTTGTATTAAGATACAGGCTTCCGGTTCCTAATGCTGAGTTTTTAAAGCCAGTAGTATTGTGATTTCCAGTAGCGCGTCCTACAAAACAATTGTTATTTCCTGTAGTATTTTTTATTCCTGTTTGCGATCCCAAGATTGTATTATAACTACCTGTAGTAGTAGCGCTTCCTGCTTGAGCACCGAAAAATGAATTTTCACTTGCTGAAGTATTCGATTTGCCCGCATTTGTACCATTAAATGTATTGTAAGTACCTGTTGTATTTGAAAGCCCGGCATTTATTCCAGTAAAAGTATTGGATGTGCCTGTGCTTGTAGTAGTACATGAGATTTCTGTTACACTTACTGCATTTGATATTACTACCCCGCAGTTATTGGTTACAATTACTGAATAATTCCCGGGCGAGGTTACGGTATAGGTACTACTGTTGCTCCCGACATTCGAGCCATTGTTTTGCCACTGATAACTGAAACTGGGGTGTGCTGAGGTAGATAATATGGTGGATGAATCATTGCATTGCGTAATGGGACCGGATGGAGTAATCACTCCAGTTGGAATGGGGTTAACAGTAATGTTAATAGTATTAGATGTATTTGAACCAAAATCGCAACAATATACTGTCAATTTGTAGGCTCCGGATTGTGTTGCTATATATGCTCCTTGTGTTGCACCCGCAATTGCAACATTATCCTTGTACCATTGAAAGGGTCCGCAGGCGTTGACTGAAAAGCTGGATAAAGTAACACCATCCCCGGAACAGGTAGGATTGTTAATTCCAGAACTAATTGTTACACTACAGGAAGCGGAAGTATTTTTAATGCTAAAAAATGTTAAGCAGAAAGCAAGAATTGTGAGTGTCTTTTTCATGATTTAGGTTTTAAAATGGTGAGATAAAAAAATAGTAAAGGCGATTTTTGTTTTATGAAAACGTACCTCTCATTCAGTGAAATTTTATGCAACAAGTTGTGTATTCTATTACCACATTAATTTTTAACTTTCAGATGCTTATAGAAATCCATTTCCCAGTAATGAGTGTTAATTTTTTATCAGGTTTTTATTTCAATATTCCTTGAATTCTATAAATGTTACCCTGAATCCTGGAATAATTTGATAGATTGGTGAGGATTTAGGGATCAATCGCTCATTAAATACTAAACGGTTGCCAACGGGGAGTTTCTGGAATATTCTTTTCAATTCAATAATTCCATCACCTCACCAACACCCATGCAGCCCATTTATAGGGATCGTTCCAGTATTTATTTTTCAACGCGGTTTGTGCCTGGTAATAAGCATCGTTGATGGATTGATGATCGAATAGGTTTTTGTAAAACGCTGTCATAAATTCTGTTGTTGCCTGATCAGGAACATTCCAAAGACTCATGACGAGATTTTGTGCTCCCGCAATTACCTAACCCATTTTTTTCTATTCAAAATTTTGCATCACCTCACTAATACCCAGGCTGCTCAGTTGTAATGCTCGTTTCAGTACTTATTTTTTCTAATATTTTTTCAGCATAAAATTTCTTAATTAAATGATGTGAAAGCAGGTAATTTACTTTGGCTGGAACACGAGGTAAGGGTCTGTAAATATCCACCACAAGTATTATTCTTTCGCTGTTACACTCATTGGTAACCTGGTGATTCCAGCTGTCATCAAAGAGAATACTTCCAGATTCAGTCCAGGTATAGAATTGATCTTTTATCCTTATGAATGGGGGATTGGTTGTCGGCACCTTTAATCCAAGATGATACCTTAAATACCCTCGATAAGAACCATTATGCGCAGGTATATTTTTTTGGGCATCGAGAATTGAAAAAAAACACTGATAAATTCCGGGTATCTGTTTCAGCAGCGAACAGGTTTGAGGACAGCTTGTTAATGCTTCTGAAGAAAACTCACCCATCATGTATAGCATAAAAACTTTCCAGCTTCTTTGAGGATTTTCTACTGCGGATATCTTAAACTGTAAAGCATCAATTTCATGATACCGCTTTAATTTTTTAGGTGCGTTTAATAATTCATCAACTTCTGCTCTTATACTATCAAAATTCCTTTCGAGTATCCTGAGTTTTTGGGAGGTTTGATCAATATCGAAAAACACCGGTCTTTGCCTGCCTCCGGTATATAAATCAAAATATTTGTTGAATACAAAACTTAAGAAGCGTATGATTGACTTTCGAATTGTAAACATATGAGTTAATTAAATTGTGAGGAACTCAGTTTCTTCAGCACTTTGTAATGTGATTTAAGGGCCGGCGTTAACCCGCTGTAATACCTGTAAGCAATGTTGTGATCTTTTGAAACCTTTTTGACTATTTTACTTATCTTACTATAATGGATACTGCATATTTCAGGAAATAGATGATGCTCTATCTGGTAGTTTAAACCGCCGCAAAACCAGGTGATGAATTTGTTTTCCATAGAGAAATTACTTGTCGTTTCCATTTGATGCCTGGCCCAACTTTTTTCAATCTTCTCTTTATGCGGTAATGGAAACTCAAAACAATTCTCAACACAGTGTGCAAGATAAAATGTGAGGCCCAGTAAAAATCCTGCTGTGGTGCAAACTACTCCATAGCCAATTGAAAATTCAATAAGAGAAAGTTGTAACCAGTAGATGGGGAATACGATAGCATAGAACAGGTAAAATAGTTTCCACCCTACCAACTTTACCCATTCTTTAACAGGATGTTTAATATCCACGAATGGTCCAAATCGATTTGCTCTGAATTGAAAGAAATTATATACCCATATGATGTAGAAATAGATCATGCAGTACAAAAGCCACGCATAAATGTATTGCAGTCTGTTTAATGTATGGAATGGTGCATGGGGTGATAGTCTTATTAAGTAAGATCCTGTTATATCTTCATCAAAGGAATCGATGTTTGTGTAAATATGATGTGACTTATTATGCTTAATATCCCACATATAAGAGTTAGAACCTACCAGGTCCATGGAATAGCTCAATAATCTGTTGTACTTATTTTTTCGAAAGTAAGCGTTGTGTCCACAGTCATGGGATATATTAAACCCTATTCCAGTAATGGCAATTCCATGAAAAAAACACAATACCAGTTTCATAGCAGGATTTAAATTAAAGCAAATGATCAAAGCATAAGTAGAAATGAAAAGACAAAAAAAGAAAATAGTTTTAAAGTGCATCTGGCTATTGGCATGAATGGAAAGGCCTCTTGAAGTGAAGTCGGCATAGACCTCTTTTTTCAGATCCTTGTAAAATGAATCTTCCGGTGGTTTAACAAATTTTAGCTTAAGTTTTTTCATACATGAGATGGCTCAGTTAAGAAGAGGATGCCTTTTAAATTCTTTGCTTTGATCGAATATATAACGGAATGTGGCGAGTTTCCGGCTCAGGCTACAACCAAGATGCCTGGAAATTGCGATCATCTTTGGATTAAAATCACCCTGCCATTGTAATTCCAGTTCGTGGTATTTTCTTTTTGCCTGTATGATCTTTGCTGCCTCAACGATCATATAATAATCTATACCCGTGCCCTGCCATTCGGGTATGATGCCATAGACGATGCCCACGAATTTCGTGCACTTACCAGTATATATACTCCATAGTAACTTTAATTTCAGCCAGATGTTGAATTTTCCATTAAAGTGCCGGAAGATCTGATTCAGGTCCGGAATATTTAACCATACAGCAATAGGTTCGTTTTTATGATAAGTGAACCACATGATATCACGATCCAATATTGATTTAAGGTTTTTGAAAATGTGCATGGCCTTACTGGGTGAAATCTGTTTATTCCCTTCATGGCTGACCCACGCTTTATTATAAATGCTTGCAAAATCCCGGGCATATTTATCCAACTGATCTTTATTTACCCGTTCTGCGCGTATATCTGTATTGTCTTTAAATTTTTGATAGGAATTATAGAATTTCTCAGGCAATCTTTTATCAAGTTTCAAATGCCAGCAGAGTTGATTATAAAATGTTTTGAATCCATATTGCAGAAACAATTCACTATAATATGGAGCATTATAATTCATGCCATATAGTGGAGGATTAAATCCTTCGATTAATAAGCCCCACCATTTATCTCTCTCCCCAAAATTGATAGGACCATCCATGGCCTCAGCTCCCATTTCACCGAGCCATTTCTTAGCGGTGTCAAATAACATATTGGCAGCATCCTGATCATTTATACAATCAAAGAATCCAAATCCACCTACTTTAAGTGTATCGCCTTTATTGGTGTAAAATGGATGATAAAAAGCCGCTATTCTTCCAACGTATCCTTGCAGGCCACTTTTTAAAATCCATCTTTTGGCTTTGCCTACCGTCAGCAATTTATTCTTCTTATGGTCAAATATCTCAAGGATATCCTGGTCCAATGGGCGGATGTAATTAGGATCATCGGCATACAGATTAACATTTACTTCAATGAATTTCTTTTCAAGTGAGCTGTCTGATACTTCTAATATTTCCATTGTAATTTTTTTTTAATTAACTAATAACTAAATCAAAATTATGTTGCCAATAAATCAAATTGTAATTGACTTTTGCGGAGCGGATCCACCATTTTGCAAAAATTGCAAGTCAGATCAACTCAATAGTTTAAAGACTCTATTTTCAACAAACTTTAATTGAATTTTGCAATGCCGGTTAAATTTTTGCAATGCCGGTTAAATTTTTTTCTAAAACGGAATGTTTTTTTGCAATAAGTCCAAAAAAAATTCACAGGCAGATGGGAAATATTTCACACCTGAGCACCTTTTCCATTTAGATCAACATTCACCGGTGATCCGGGAATACTGGTTCGATGTATTGATAATTTACTATTGGTATTAGATCGTAGAGGAAGATGACCGTGCGGCATCCAAATTTTTTTGATGAACATTAGAATAATCAACCCAAGTTTAACAGACATAATCTAATAACTGATTCCACAATTACGATTGGTCTCGCGATGCGGCTATCCATACTACCTTTAGTTCTTACTGCCATAGAAGATTATATTCCGCTGTCGGTTCCAGTATTGTGAATATTATGGGGGAACGGGAGTAGTAATGTGAAAAAAAATCTCTACAAGAATTCTTCACAGCATGTTGAACTTAAGAATTCGGAGAAGGGAATTCATTTGGAAATCATACCATCAGGAGAAAAGCTGAGGAATAAGAGGATGGAGATAGCATAATTTTTTTTACCATGCTACCTTTGAATTAAAGAAAACAACTTACTCCTATTATTTTCTTCATCTCACCAACACCCATGCAGCCCATTTGTAAGGATCGCTCCGGTATTTTTTTTTCAATACCGTTTGTGCATGATAATAGGCATCGTTAATAGATTGGTGGTTGAAAAGATCCTCATAAAACGCTGTCATAAATTCTGTTGTTGCCTGATCAGGAACCTTCCAAAGACTCATGACGAGATTTTGTGCTCCCGCAATTTTAAAAGCACGTTGCAGTCCATAAACGCCTTCATTCCCTTTTATGTCGCCGAGACCTGTTTCGCAGGCTGACAGTACCACTATTTTTGTATTGGGCAAATAAAGGTTTGAAACCTCATAGGCTGTTAAAATACCATCTTCCACACCGTCAACGGGATTTCCATTCCACGCATTGTTGGCGCCTGCAAACAGGAGTCCGGAGCGGAACAATGGATTATCTGACTGACGGAAAACTTCACCTGAGCCAAACATATGCTGGTTAACTGACTGGGTTGATTTTTTAGGATCAGGAAAAAAGAAACCATGGGTGGCAATGTGAAGTACTGCAGGCGAAGAATGATTGCTGAGTGCTTTCATGCTTTCTTCGGTGGCAGCTATTCCACTGGTACTCATGATTACGTACTTTTCTTTTATACCCAACTTTTCTATTTCATCAATTTCTGTTGCTGTGCCGGGAAGGTATTGCCAACTGTTTCCTCGCACCAAATCATCTGGCAGCGAACGATTGTTCACTGCGAAGCTTTGATAGGTTGATGTAGTTTGTTTTAATACATTGGAATCTACATCATATCGTATGCCTCCGTACAGGTCAATTACATCTGTCGTGGTGATAAAATTTGCTGATTCATCAGTTACAGCAGCAGTAGTATTCAGTTGTATCAGTTGATACTTGTCACTTAGCACCTGATTTGCACTCATTGTTAAAGCACCAAATGAAATGCGATACAGTAAACCGGCGGGAGCAAAATAGATTTTGTTGATGCCGTTTAAATGCGTTTCAATGGGTGCCCATATTAGTTGATAAGCAGAATCACCTTTTTGATCATTGGTGTATAAAGCATTAATAGTTCTGGAAGAAGTGCCGGCGTTGAGCAAGTGATCCAATTGTTTTTTTTCAAACAATGAAATCAATTGAGGTTCACCCTCATTCTTCAAAAGCAAGGCAACATAGTAAATACTATCAGTCATTCTTTTTCCATTGTAATAATTAAATTTCACAAACTCAATGGCGGCCTCATTGGGCTTAAGGTTTTGTTGAATGGTTTGCCAGGTAATATTTGTTTGCTGCTGATTTTGCTGAAAAACTGCTGAGAGGCGGTTAAGCTCTTTTTCCAGTGTATTTGCATGGTCTTCTAAGCTATCTACATACTCAGGCCGTTCCGCAATTGGTTTTGCATGCCAGAAGGCAAGCTGTTCTCTTGCATCTATCCAAGTATCATATTTGTTTTGGATGCTTGTATCGGAGTGATTGTAAATAGAATTTTTAAGGTTTTGTGAGGAGGATAAAATTAGGTTGCGGTTGGAAAGTGAAATGTCATAGGAGAAACCCGCACCAGCATAAGATGTTGATATGATAAAAGATAAGTAATTATCTTTAACATCAGATATAGAATTCAGATACGCTTGTTTTTCAACTTCGCTTGTAAATACGAAAACTTTTTTTGTATAGCTTTCCGCGCCTTTGATTACCCGGAGGTAATTTTTTTGAGCTTCCTCATTTCTTCCCAAACTCGAATTTAGAGTCGCTAAACTCATAATGCATTGTGATAAATCAGGATGGTCACTTTCTAATATTTGTGAAAAAAGATGATCGGATTCTGTTAGGGCTGTTAATGCTTTATCCATTTGTCCTAACTTAAAATAGCAATCACCGATCCTGCCAATAATTATCGCATAGTGTACAGAATATTTACCTGATATTTTTTCAAATATTTGGCTTGCTTCATTATAAAATCGCAATGCAATTTCATTTTCATTTTCCGCATCATAAATTTCAGCAAGGTTATAGCAGTTCATTGCCAAATAAATATTTGGAGAAGATTTTTTTTTCTTTAATAACTGATAACTTTCTTTAGCAATTATTTTTGCTTTCTCATACTCTTGCATTTGAATGTATAGTAAAGACAAATTTATATTGCATAAAGCAAAATCGTCATGGTCTTTACCAAAAATTTTTAAATAAATACTCTTTGCTTCCACAAGACGGGACTCGGCATTTTTGTATAAAGCCATCTTACTATATAAGTTTCCGATATTCATGCAATTCTGGGCATAAACCATTGGAGGAATATTCGAAGATTGCAAAATGTTAAGATATAAATTTTCTGCCTCTGCAAATCTCCCTATCTTTTCGTACAGCGTTGCTAAATTACCACAGGTCCAGAGGTAACTTAAAGAATTCTTCCCTGAAATTTTTGATGTCAACCCGAGGCTTTCAATGTACAATTGTTCTGCCTCGCTGAATCTTCCTAATTCGTTATACAGGTTAGCCATATTTTGACAATTCGATGCATAGTCTTCATTGTCTATTCCCAATAGACTTTGAATGATTTTATGTGCTTTTAGAAGATAATTTACAGACAAATCGAGATTCCCTTTCACCTTATATAGATTTGCAAGGTTATTACAGACGTTGATATAATCTCGACTATTTTCACCAGTAGATTGATAAATATTTATTTCAGCCTTTTGCAACAAGTCTTCTGCCTTTGCATATTCTCCAAGAGTAGTGTAAACTATGCCCAAATTCATTAGCGTAGTGTTGTATAAGATATTATCATTTCCATAGATTAGTTTTCGTATTTCTGCCGCTTCAGAAAAATAAAATAGTGCGTTGTCATATTGATTTATAGAGCTATATAGAGCCCCTAAGAGGTTTGTACACGAAGCATATTCAGGACTTTCCTTTCCAATATATTGTACCATCTTGTTTTTAACGGAGAGTAACAATTGAATAGCCTCATCATATTTTTCCTCATAAAAATAAATACGACCTAGAATAAAAATGCTTCCAAGGTAGACCGGCATCTTTTCAAGATTCCTTTTTTTCACTTGTTTGATAATAGTATCAATTAATACTTCGGCGCTATCCAAAGAGTAAGCATTGATATATTCTTTCGCAAGTTCATTACTTATTAGAATATAGGTATTGCTATAGAGTGAATCTGCTGGCAACTCCCCTTTCGCTTTTTTGTAAAGTCCAATTGCATCTTTCGTTTGGTTTTGAGCACTTAAGATTGCTGCACTATCAGCATATTGTTTCCAATTCTGACAGTATGCATTCTGTGAGCAAACGCTAAGGATAAAGATTAATAATATGAATCCTACTGGTTTCAAATCTGGTTTGATTTGGGTACACTTAAATGTAGATAATTGATTGTCACTATTACTTTATTCTTCTTCTTCATAAATAACATTAAGCTTTTGTTGTTGAGGAAATATTTTTCATCATATTGTATTCAAGAAAAGTTAAGTAAATATAGAAATAGCTTCTACTAACTATCTCAAATGGTAATTAGAAATGGGAGAAGTACGAATTAAATAAGCACTTGTTAGAATGAGTCTGCTTCTTTCAGTTTATAATGTCGAATTGCATGTCTCACAACCTGCCTCTGAAATTATCAATTACTAGTTTATCAAGCAAGCGCTTCCTGTCCAGAATTATATCTGCTGATCCGGTTAGCCCATATTTGAATGTTATGGATTTGCGGTGTGTAGTAGAAAGACCTTCAGGGAATGAAACCTGTAGGAGGTAAAAATTTTCTACAGGAATTTCTGATATCGAATTTACTATTCCATTTACACTTCCATACTCCTGATAATTGTAGCCATCTAATTTTATCTTAACCGGTTGGCCAACCTTCACCTTTCCAAAATTGGCCTGACTAATTTTTAAATTGCCAATAACATTTGATTGACCCGGAATAATATAAAACAAAACGGCTCCCTGCTGAACTGTCTCATTTTCATGAACAGGATAAGCAAATGAGATTACGCCCGCTTCAGGAGCTTCTAAGAAATGTTCCTGCTTCCAGACTGCAATTTCACTTTTTAAATCATTGTAAGCTTGAACGAAATTATTCTTCTGCCCTTCTAATTGTTTGTTCAGTTGTATCATCTCATCTTTTAAATCATTTCGTTTATTTTCGGTATTAATAATTTGTGAGTTTAACTCACTTAAGGAAAGTTCCTTGCTGAGTTTAATGCTTTCAGATTGCTTGAGTTCATCTTTGCTAAGTACCTTTTGCTGAAATAAGCTTTGTGCATTTTCAAAATTTTCCTTTGCGATATCGAAGTCCCGCTGATAGATAACAAGTTGATGGTTTTCATTTTGGAGCTGCGCATTTATTGCTTTCATCCGACTTTCCGCAATAGATTGTTCGGCCTTGTATGATTGCTCAGACAATGCAAAACTCAGGTCATTTTTTACTTTTTTAAATAGCTCAAATTTATTTTGTAATTCTCCTAAATTATTATAGTGGTCAATTGAAATATTTCGTAAATATTGCAGCGAATTATCAGTACCTGCTGTTTCTGTTAACTGGAGCTGTTGGTCTAATTTATTTACCTCTCCAGTGTCTGCAAGTGATTCCATAATTGCGACGATCTGTCCCTTTTTGACTGGCGATTTATCCTGGACCGGAAGCCTGATAATTCTGCCAATAGTTTTAGTTACAACTGGTTTGGGAGGGTTGGCAGTAGAGAGTTCAAGGTTACCTGTAACGGTATCCGGTATATATATGAAATAAGTGGCTCCGAAAGCTAACATTACAATAAAAAATAAAATGAGCATGCCATTCCTTAATAGGAAAGAAAGTCGCTTGTTCAGCATATACTCTAATACCTCAGATTTATGAAACAGCTCCATATCTATTTTTATTCACCTAACTCTAATTGATTTTTAACAAGCGTATAGTAGATCCCTTTTTTGTATGTTAAATCTAAATGCGATCCGATCTCTACAATACATCCCTTGTCGAGCACAATCAGCTGGTCGGCATTTTTTACCGTGCTGAGACGATGTGCAATTACTACTACCGTTCTGCCTTCAAAAAATTCATTTAGATTTTCTATTACGGTCTTTTCATTGTTTGCATCAAGTGCGCTTGTTGCTTCATCAAGAAAAAGGTAGGAGGGATTTTTATAAACAGCTCTTGCCAACAGTATGCGTTGTGTTTGGCCCGCGCTGAGAGGCGATCCTTCGGCGCCAATTTCTGTCATGAATCCCAATGCCAATGAATTAATGAACTCATCTATATTGGCTATTCGTGCAGCCTTTATGATAGCACCGTAATTCTTTTCCTCTCCAAGAGAGATATTATCAGCGATGGTTCCATTAAATATTTGACCATCCTGCATCACAACACCACATTTTCTTCGCCACATTCCATGGTGCATTGATTTGAAATTGGTTCCACCTAAAAAAATGCTTCCTTTCTGCGGCTCATAGAATCTTAGCAGTAATTTCATAAGTGTTGTTTTACCACTTCCGCTGGCTCCTACAATGGCTGTCACTTTTCCGGATGGAATCTCGAGTGAAATATCTTTCAACACAGGATCTAATCGTTCGCTGCCATAATTAAACGTAACACCATTCATTAAGATGTCTTCCTTATCAGGAATTTCAGAGATTGTTTGCTGCTCAGCCGGATCCTCGTCCTGTTGAATAATTACATCGTTGATTCTTTCTAAACCAATTTTTGCATCCTGCAAAGTGGTCACCAGCTCAAGCAAATGTTCCAATGGACTGCTGAGCTGACCTATGATCATGTTGATGGCAAACATAGTACCCAGTGATATCTCACCGTCTATAACACTTTTTGCAGCTATGAAGGTGATGAAGATAGAGGTGCATTGTTTAAAAACAGATGCTCCAATATTTTGAAGTTGGCCGACGGTGAGTGATCTGATTTTTGTTTTGAACAAAGATGCCTGGATGTTTTCCCATTCCCACCTCTTTTGCTGTGCACTATTGCTGATCTTGATATCCTGCACACCGTTAATAATCTCCATTACTTTACTATTATCTTTTGAATACCATTCAAAAAACTTAAAGTCAATGTTTCTTCTTCGTTTCAGAAATATCCACATCCACAGAAATCCAAGCAGCGAACCGGCTAAAAAAACAAAAAATATAAGGCTGCTATAGATGGCAAGCACAATGCTTAATACTATTAAATTGATCAATGAGAAAAGCGTATTCAGCGATGAAACAGTCAGCAGGTTTTCAATCCGTTTGTGATCACTGATGCGTTGCATGAGGTCACCTGTGATATGGGTTTCAAAAAATGAGATGGGCAGTTTCAGCATCTTTTGAAAAAAATCGGAGACCATTGAAATATTAATCCTGGAACCTATGTGCAACAGTAAGTAGCTGCGAATGATATCTACCATTACAGTGCCTGCAAAAAGAACTAATTGTCCAAAAAGAATAAGATAAATGAAATTCAGGTCATGCTGATTGATACCATTGTCAACTAATGCCTGGGTAAAAAAAGGGGTAATTAATAATACGATACTGCTTATAAGCAGACCTAAAGTCAACTGAAAAAAATATTTACGGTGCGGCGTGAAATAATGCCATAACCTGCTGAACCCGACATTCTTTTGCAGACCTTCCTTTTGAGCTTCATCAAAAAAGGAAGGAGTGGGCTCTAACAATAATGCATATCCTTCACGGAGATGAAGGTCTGCAGTTCCGGATTTTTCAAATGCACTTGGAACTTCCACCTCCTTTCCGATCCAATAAGATGCAAACTCTTCTTCATTATATTTTAGCAATCCTTTTGCAGGATCAGCAAGAAGAAATTTACCTTTTTTTCCCGGGCGTGGTGATTTATAGACTACAACAAAATGACTTTCATTCCAATGGAGAATAATAGGAGCATCCTGAACGATTTCTTTCAGTTGCTCGATTGACATCCTTACACCCATTGAATGAAAGCCGATAGCCTCAGCAGCTTCACTGATGCCAAACAACGAAACCCCCACCTTTGTGATGTGACATTTGTCGCGTAAGAAATCAATAGCGTAATGCCGGCCGTAATAGCCGGCTATCATTTTAAGACAAGCAGGACCACAATCTTTAACACCTAACTGATGTGTGAAAGGGAAGTTCATACTGCTGCAATTTGTTCAGTTTTTAAAGGGAGTAATGGTGATTTATCCTGAGCTATTTTCGATATATAATATTTCAATAGAAAATCATAGATTACCAGTTCATGCTTACGCTGGTTACTGATAAACATTCGATTAAGAAACATGTGTATATAACTGCCCATCAACTCTGGAAGTTTTTTATGATTATTCTTATCTGCTAGCTTTTTTATTTCCGTAATCACCGAGTAATATCGCTGGTCATCTATTTTAAAAGAATTGATGACTTGCTGCAAATCAGGATCGTCATAATTCTCGTTCATGATCATATAGATCTCCTTCTTAAGATTATTATATTTCTCTGAAATTTTCTTTTGCTGTGATGCGCCAATATTGAATTCTGCTACATAACTATCGCGTAGCCATTTCAGCAAATCCCTCTTCTGAATTGTGGAAAAAGCAAAATCATCAAGCAACATATCTGTGGCCTTTAATGCAACTTTCCAGCGATACTGTTCACCTGCATCTCCATACAACAACGAGATAAAATTCAGGACAGCCCTGGAATTGTAATAAAACAGCTCTTCGCTTAATTCTATGGATTCCACACCATAGCGCTCTGTTTCACGCTGATAGGTTTCAATCTGTATATTATAGATTAACTGTGCATCAACATAGGGTTGAACTAATTCATTAAATCTTTCTAATACTTTTTCCCAAAAAACTTTGTTCTCACCATGGTGAAATCGGATACGAATGTGATGATCAGGATCTGCATAGCGAACAAAGAAAAACATATCTATAACTTGCTTTTCTAAAAGTTCCTCGGTAAAAGGTTTAATAATTTCAGTTAGAAATTTTTCAGCGATCTTAGTGCCGCAATATATTTTAACATACAGCCATTCCGACCCTACATTAAAATATCTTTCAATTCTCTTATTTTCTCTTTTTGCGAAATTGAGAGGGACCTTCTCTCCTTTGGGATGGTTGAGAGGGATTTTTTCGTGAATAATTTCCTTCCTGGTGAAAGCAAAAATAAATTCTCCCGTATGTTTGCCATCGTTGCTCTCTATCCAGCAGTTATCC
>JBDSEW010000395.1:0-4342 GCA_039919825.1 Chitinophagales bacterium
CGTGCCCATCATGATTTTGCATGGAACAAAAGATGAAACAGTTTCCATTCATTCCGGAAAAAAGCTGCAGCAGTATTTAAAAAAGGGAGATCGTTTTGTGGAAATAAAAAATGGCCGCCATAACAACCTGGATCAATTTAACGAATACCATCTTGCTTTGGATGAAGTATTGAATGATGACGGCGAATAAGAGAGCAGCCGGAAATAATACCTCTGATATTTATTGAAACGTGGGTGGTGCCTTTTGAATTTTATTCAGCGAGAAACTCAATGCGCCATGAATGCCGATGAGGAAGTTACGGGGATCTTCAAACTCAAGATATTCCGGAGCATCCTTCACAAACAGATCAGAGCCCAGTGATGTACGTATTCCCAATGTAAAAAAGGCTGCTTTCTTAGTAAGGAAATCATAATCTACTGCCGCTACCACCGCATATTCATTTTTCCTGAAAAGATTCTGCTCAGAAACTTTTTCTTTGGATTCATCGATGCTGTAAGTGATCAACCTGCCATATTGAACACCCAGCGAATAATTAACAAACATCGGAGTTTCAGTAACTCCTGACCAGCCCTGCACCTTATGGCGCATGAGTATGGGGAATTGCATGTAATTAAATGAAACGTGTTTCTGGTTGTATTCAAGACTTGTAGTCCTGTTATTATCCGGCAAATATTTATATCGTTGACCTTCCTGTGAATGGATCACCCACGCTCCTTCCATCCCCCACTTATTATTAAAATTATAACCGCAATGAACCATTAAGGCAGTTCCAAAAGTTGGAGAAAATTTAAGGTTCTCATCAGAAAATGCTCTCCGGTCTACTATAAGCGTAGTATTAAAGGTCTCTCCAAAGCCTAAGTACCAACCGGCAGCATTTGCAATATAGAAATCAGGATTTCTTGAAGCAACGGGATATGTCTTGTCTTTCGTGTGTTTCATTTTTACATGCGTCTGCCTTTCCTCTGTCGATAGTTGGCTTACTCCATCCAAAGGCTGCATGAAAGAATTCCCGTTCGTCCAGGAGAAAGGCACGCTTGAAGCTGTTATAACAATCATATTTTCTGACACATTCTTAGTTGCCATCACAGCATCATAAAAATCAACTTCCTGCTCAATAGCCGCATTAATATTACGCTCATCAGCCATTGATTCACCGTTAACAGTGGTCACTACTGAAGAGGAAACAGTATTCAAAGATTGATTAGTCGTGACAGCACTTGCTGAGGCATCGTTAATTTCTTCGGGAATGCTGTTGCGTGAATAAGATGGTAATACTTTAGAAGTAATTTTCTTTCCTGGTTGCAGGTTAGAAGTAACCCACACACCACCCGAACCAAGTAACAGCAGTAATATCACAAGCAACAAACGCTTACCATTATTATTTCTCTTTTCCTGCAAATGAAGCTGGCCCGACAGGCGATTCCATACTTTGCCTGATGGATGCGCTTTTTGCAGGCGCAGCTTTTTGCTGAACTGATCATCAATAATATGTCGATCAGAAGACAGCGGCATACTTTTGTATTTTTTGCGAATTCAAAACCATTTTTTGTAAGAGGTATCTTGCCCTTGCCAACTGTGACTTGGAAGTGCCAACGTTAATCGACAACATATCTGCAATTTCCTGGTGCGAATATCCTTCAATTGCATAGAGGTTAAATACAGTACGGTAACCCGGAGATAATCGCTGTACCATTTTTATAAGGTCATTGGCTGATAAATGATGAAAGTCGTCCTGCTGTACCAGGTCGTTCTTCATGTCTTCCACCTCAAGCATGTTGTTGGTTAACTGATTCTTGCGATAACCTTCGATTGCAGTATTAACGAAAATCCGTTTCATCCATCCTTCAAAGGAGCCCTCATTCCTGAATTTGTGAAGGTTGCCGTAGGCGCGAATGAAGCCTTCCTGCAGCATGTCTTCCGCCTGGTAAAAATCATTGGCATATCTCAGGCAGATCGAAAACATGCGGGGAGAAAATACTTTATAAAACTCCTCCTGCATTTTACGCTCGCCTGCGATGCAACCTTCGATTAATTGGCGTTCGCTGATTTTATCTTTACCCCAGAGTCGCATGGATGGTATTTTATTGACTTAAAAATAGGAAGAATAGTTGCATTATAGAAAAAACATTTCAGTGTTGTTGCCACAGTACTGAAAAATGATGCTTAAATGACAAAGCAAAAAACCGGCAGATAGCTTTAGCAGGGCTTTTTAATCAGCTTGCTTTTTAAGAAACGCACTCATTTTATCGATCGCCCTGCGGCGGTGGCTGATTTCATTTTTTTCTTCCTTAGTCATAGCAGCAAAGGTTCGGTCATATCCTTCGGGAATAAAAATCGGATCGTATCCAAAACCCGAAACTCCTGTTTGTTCTTTAGTAATTGTTCCTGCTACCATCCCTTCAAAAAAATGAGGTTCATTTTTCAGGAGCAGGCACACCACTGTTCTGAATTGGGCACTCCTGTTTTCTTTCTCATTCATCTGCTGAAACACCAGTTGTATGTTGTCCTCCGGATTTTTTCCCTCACCCGCGTAACGTGCCGAATAAACTCCGGGAGCTCCGTTTAATGCTGCAATCTCTAATCCTGTATCCTCTGAAAAGCAATCCATCGAAAATTTATTACTGATAAACACTGCTTTTTCCAGCGCATTCTCCTCCAATGTATCATGTGTTTCTGGAAGCTCCTGGTGAAACTGCAGATCTGCAAGCGACAAAATTTGGATAGAGTTGCCAAGCAATGCCTGCACTTCATCGCGCTTGTGCTGGTTTTGTGTAGCGAAAATCAGTTTCACTGTTACTTTTTTACAGTACGGTTAAATAATTTTCCGGCCTCGTTGAAGAATTCCTTCTTTAAAACATCATTTTTCTGAACCTCTGCAAAAGAAGCTGTAAAAAGTATTTTGCAATTCATAAACCTTACCGTTTTGTTGAGGTGATATTCAATGTTCAGACCTATATCAGCGGGCACAGGCCCATAACAAATAATGTTTTCAATTCCATAATTTGTTTTAAGCTCACGAAAAGAAAGACTATCTTCCTTCATCAAATAAACCGCTACCTCTTTTCTGTCAATGCCCAACCAGTCCGCCATTTTTTTTAAAAGTTCAAAGTCAGCGGCTTGAATTTCCTGGTTAAAAGCATTTTTCAGGAGGAGGAGGAGTTGGGGTAATTCGATCTCTTTATTTTCCAGATTGATAAATGGGGGAGATATGGGTTCTGAAGTTGTATAAATAGGTTTCTGAAATAAATGCGTGAATAGATCGGTTGTTGTTTCCTGTTGCATAATGGCGTTTAATGGTGGCTAAAAATATTCATTCCCGAATAGTTTCTTTGCGAAGGAAGGATTTTTTATTTTTATCGCAGGATCAATTTTCTGCCACGGGTCTTTTTTCCTGCATCAAACTTCTTTTTATGAAATACCCTTTTCACATTGAACAGACTGAAACATCAAGGTTAGGAACTGTTAATTTCAAAGACCTTGCTTTCGGAAAATTATATGGTGATCATATGTTTGTAGCAGAATCACGCCAGGGAAGGTGGACAGACTGCAAAATTATTCCTTACGGAAATTTACCTTTCAGCCCTGCTTCTTCAGCCCTTCATTACGGGCAAATTATTTTTGAAGGGATGAAAGCCTATAAGGATCCTGATGGCAATGCACAATTATTCCGTCCTGAACAAAATCACAAAAGGTTCAATAGTTCAGCCGCCCGTATGGGAATGGCAGAAATTCCGCTCGAACTTTGGCTGGATGCCCTGCATGAACTCATTAACATCGACCAGGAGTGGATTCCGGAAGAAGCAGGATGTTCTTTATACGTAAGGCCATTTATGTTTGCCACTGACAGGTTCATTGGAATTCGCCCGACAGAATTTTTTAAGTTTCTTATTATCACTTCGCCAGCAGGTTTTTACTATGCCAAACCTGTAAAAGTAATTGCATCAGATCATTATGTGAGGGCTTTCCAGGGAGGTGTGGGATTCGCGAAAGCAGCGGGGAATTACGGTGCTACCATGCTTCCACTAAAGGAGGCACAGCAGCAGGGATTCGACCAGGTACTATGGACGGATGGCCTTGAACATACATACGCTCAGGAAATTGGAACCATGAATGTATTTTTTATGGTAGATGATGTCGCCATCACACCCGACCTTGATGGAACGATTCTAGATGGAGTTACCCGTGACAGTGTGATCCAGCTTTTTAAAAGTTATGGAATAAAGGTTGAAGAGCGGAAGGTTTCACTCGATGAATTACAGGATGCCCACCGCAAAGGCCTATTTACAGAAGCATTTGGAACCGGCACAGCCGCATCTATAGCATCTATTTCTCACATTGGCT